>CAXTWJ010000113.1:0-6030 GCA_964247925.1 uncultured Sphingomonas sp. | reverse complement strand
GCGTTGGTCAGCGTGACCGAGATCACGCGACCCGCCCGGCACTCGGCGCGGATGCCGATCAGGCCCGCCGGGGTGTCGACGGCCAGGGTCGTGAGCGGCTCGTGCATGGTTAGATAGCCGGTCTCGAGCAGCGCCGTGACGACGGAAATGCCCACGGACGCGCCGATGTTGCGCGACAGGTTCATCAGGCTCGCCCCCTCGGTTCGCTGACGTGGGGGCAGCGTGCCAAAGGCCATGATGTTGAGCGGGATGAAGATCAGTCCCAGCCCGATGCCCTGCACCAGGCCGACGACGACGAACTGCCGGGCGCCCATCATCAGCGTCCAGCCGGTCATCTGCCAGAGCGTTCCCGCCGCGATCGCCAGCCCGACGCCGATCATCAGCCGTGGGTCCGTGCCGCGCCCCATCAGCCGCCCCGCGACCCACATGGACGCGACGATGCCGACGCCGCGCGGCACCAGCAGCAGTCCCGTGTCGAGCACCGGATAGCCGAACAGCCCCTGCAACATCGGCGGCAGTAGCGCCATCGTCGCCATCATCAACACGCCCACGACCAGCATGAAGCCGATGCCGGTCAGGAGGTTGCGGTTGGCGAACAACGCGCGCGGGAACATCGGCTCTTTCGCCGCCGCCAGGTGGGTCACGAACATCCAGGCCGCACTTGCCGCGACCGCCGCCTCGATCCAGATCTCGGTCGAATGGAACCAGTCGGCGTTGGTGCCCCGGTCCAGCATGACCTGCAGCGCCGAAATGGCGAGCGCCAGCATCGAAAAGCCGAACAGGTCGAAGCGCCGACGGGTGATCTGGCGCGACGGCAGCAGCGCCCACAGCACCGCAAAGCACGCGATGCCGATGGGCACGTTGACGTAAAACACCCAGCGCCAGTCGTAATTCTCGGTCAGCCAGCCGCCCAGCACCGGCCCCAGGATCGGGCCGACCATCACGCCCATGCCCCAGATCGACATGGCGCTGGCCTGTCTGGACGGCGGGTTGATGTCCATCATCACCGTCTGGCTGAGTGGGTTCATGAAGGCGGCCGCCACGCCCTGCAGCACGCGAAAGGCCACCATCTCCGGCAGGCTGGTGGCGAGCCCGCACAGCATAGACGCGGCCACGAACCCGACCACGCAGGCCAGGAACAGGTTGCGGCTGCCCACCCGGTCGGCCAGCCAACCCGTCATCGGGATCGCGACGGCGGACGCGACGATGTAGCTGGTCAGCACCCAGGTGATCGTGTCCGCGGTCGCGCCCAGCGACGCCTGCATATGCGGCAGCGCGACATTGGCGATCGTGGAGTCCAGGATCTGCATGATCGTCGCGGCCATGACGCCGATCGTCAGCAGCGGGCGATTCCGCGTGTGCAGCGCCGCCCGTTCGGCGATCGGCGCCGGCGCCTCCTCGGCGGGTGTTTCCGCGAGACTAGCGGACGCCACGCACGTCCACCCGGACGTTGGCCGACTGGCCCGCGATCAGCGGGCGGGGCGAGCGTTCGTCGATGGCGATGCGCACCGGCACGCGCTGCGTCACCTTGACCCAATTGCCCGTCGCGTTCTGCGCGGGCAGCACCGAGAACGCCGATCCGGTGCCCGCGCCGATCGACTGGACGTGGCCGCGCAGATGCAGTCCCGGATAGGCGTCGAGCGACACCTCGGCGGGCTGGCCGACGCGCATCCTGTTGAGGTCCGTCTCCTTGAAATTGGCTTCGACATACGTCCCCTGGCCGGCGACGATGGACACGGCGGGCAGGCCGGTGATCATCATGTTGCCGGCCTGCAGCCGGTCGGCCTGCGCGACGATGCCGTCGATAGGCGCGCGCACGGCCGTCCGGGCCAGGTCCAGCGCCGCGCGGGCGCGCTGCACCTGCGCCGCCGCGATCGCCGGGTTGGCGCCCGGCACCGCCGCGCCGGTCGCCAGTTTCGCCCGCGCCTCGGCCGCCGAGGCCTGCGCGTTGCCCAGCTGCGCGCGCGCCTGGCTCAGCGCATGCTCCGATTGCTGCAGCCGCGCGCGGGTGGTGAAGCCCTGCCGCATCAGCGCGGCCTGCCGGTCATGGTCTTCCTGCGCGTTGATGATCGCGTCGTGCGCCGCCTGGATGTCCGCGGAGGTGCCGGCCAGACTGGCCTGCAACGTCGTCACGCCGACCTGGGCGTTGGCGATCGCCGCCTCCGCCTGCTGAACGGCGATGCGATAGGGCGCGGGGTCGATGCGGAACAGCAGGTCGCCCCGATGCACCGGCTGATCCTCGCGCACGGTGACCTCGACGATGCGCCCGGCGACGTCGGACGACACCGACACCTTGTCGGCATGAACATAGGCGTTGTCGGTGGAGACGAAGCGACCGCTGGTCAGCCAGAAGAACAGGCCGACAGCGGCGATCAGCAGCGGCACGACGCCGATCAGCATCGGCCGCAACCAGCCGCGCGCGGGCGCGGGAGCGACCGCGACGGAAGCGACGGTGGTGCGCAGGTCGCGCTGCGGGTCGGCGTCAGCCATGGGCTGCTTGCCCTGTCGGAGCCGAGTCGAACGCGGTGGCGCCGATTAGGGAAGCCTTGCTGTCCATGCCTCGCATATGGGACCATGCGCCGGCATTGCCAACCGCGAAGACGCGCGCGACATTATGGGCATGACCCACACCATGACCGGCGGCTGCCAGTGCGGCCGCATCCGCTACGCCGTCGCGGTCGACGACGACGAGGCGTATCTATGCCACTGCCGGATGTGCCAGCGCGCGACCGGCGGCGTGTCGATCGCGCTCAAGGGCGTCCGGCGGACCGCCGTGACCTGGACCAGTCGGGAACCCGAACGCTACCGCTCGTCGCCGATCGCGCATCGGGGCTTCTGCGGCGCGTGCGGGACGCCGCTGACGTTTGAGTTCTCCGATGATAACTCGCCCGACATGGACCTGACCGTAGGCAGCTTCGACGACCCCGGCCGGTTCCGCCCCGTCCACCATTTCGCGATCGAGAGCCGGCACGCGGCGTGGCTCGACACGCGCCACCTGCCGGGCATACGGAGCGAGGACAACCCGAGCACGCGGGATCGCTGGATGAGGACCGTTGGCAAGCTCCCCGATTGAACCGCGCTTTTTTGACAGCTGGGACGGCACGCGGCTGGCGTGGCGCGAAATGGGCGAGGGGAGGCCGGCGGTGTTGCTGCACGGCTTCTTCTCCGACGCCTACACCAATTGGATCCGCTACGGCCACGCCGCGCTGCTCGCCGCGCGCGGCTTTCGCGTCATCATGCCGGACCTGCGCGCGCATGGCAGCAGCGGCAAGCCGCACGATCCGGCCGCCTACCCGCCCGATGCCTTGACCAGGGACGGCCACGCGCTCGTCGCGCATCTGGGCCTGACCGACTATGATCTGGGTGGCTACTCGCTGGGTGCGCGGACGGTGTCCCGGATGCTGGCGACCGGGGCGACGCCGCGCCGGGTCGTGCTCTCGGGCATGGGGCTGGACGGGCTGCTGCACACGAACCGGCGCGCGGGGCATTTCCGGCACATCCTGACCCATCTCGGCCAGCATGAGCGGGGCACCGGCGCGTGGCTGGCGGAGCAGTTCCTGCGGACCACCAAGGGCGACGCGCAAGCGCTGCTCGGCATCATCGACACCTTCACCGATACGCCGCTCGACGTGCTGAGGACGGTGGAGCAGCCGGTCGCGGTGGTCTGCGGCGCGGAGGACAGCGACAACGGCTCCGCCCCCGACCTCGCCGCCGCGCTCCCGCACGGGCGATATATCGAGGTGCCGGGCGGGCACATGAGCGCGGTGGTGAAGCCGGAGCTGGGGCAGGCGATCGCCGACTTCCTCGCCGCTTGACCGCCGCCGCCCCGGCCCGCCACAAGCGTCGGCAAAGGGGAGAGAACATGACCCGTCGTTCCGCTACCGCCGCCGCCCTGGCGCTCGCGCTCGCAGCGCCCGGCCATGCCCAGAGTCGGCCGACCGCCGACGCCGCCGCCGCGTTCGTGGCGGAGGCGGAGAAGACCTATGCCACGCGCTCGGTGGACTGGAACCGCACCGCCTGGGTCAACGCGACCGACATCACCGACGACACGGACGCGCTCGCTGCCAGGGCGGCCGCCGAACAGACCAAGCTGGGCGTCCAGTACGCGAAGGGGGCGGCGCGCTTCAACGGCGTGCCCGGCCTTGCCCCGGATGTTCGACGCAAGCTGGACCTGCTCAAGAATGGCCTGACCCTGCCGGCGCCGTCGCGGCCGGGCGCCGCAGACGAGCTGGCGACGATCACGACCCGGATGGCGTCCTCCTACGGGCGCGGCAAGGGCACGCTGGAGGGCAAGCCGATCAACGGCTCGGACATCGAGGCGGCGATGGGTACGGTGCGCGATCCCGCCAGGCTCCAGGAGATGTGGACCAGCTGGCACGACGGGGTCGGCGCACCGATGCGGGCCGACTATGCCCGGGTCACCGCCATCTCCGACGAAGGCGCGCGCGAGCTGGGCTTCGCGGACGTGGGCGCGCTTTGGCGCTCGGGCTATGACATGAGCCCGGCGCAGTTCGAGCAGACCACCGACCGGATCTGGGCGGAGGTGGAGCCGCTCTACAAGGCGCTGCACACCTATGTTCGCTGGAAACTGAACGCGAAATATGGCGATGCGGTGCAGGCGAAGTCGGGACCGATCCGCGCCGACCTGCTCGGCAATATGTGGGCGCAGGAGTGGGGCAACATCTACGACATCGTCGCGCCGGCGGGAGCGGGTGACGTCGGCTACGACACGGGCGCGCTGCTCAAGGCCAAGGGCTACGATCCCGTCCGCATGGTCCGCCAGGCCGAGGGCTTCTACTCCTCGCTCGGGTTCGCGCCGCTGCCGCAGACCTTCTGGCAGCGATCGCAGTTCGTGAAGCCGGCGGACCGCGAGGTGATCTGCCATGCGAGCGCGTGGGACATCGACGCCAAGGACGACATCCGGGTCAAGACGTGCCTGAAGGTCAACGCCGACGATTTCGTCACCATCCATCACGAGCTCGGCCACAATTACTACCAGCGCGCCTACAAGGATCAGCCGTTCCTGTACGAGAATGGCGCGAACGACGGGTTCCATGAAGCGATCGGCGATTTCGTCGCGCTGTCGATCACGCCCGACTACCTCGTCCAGATCGGGCTGCTCGATCGCGCCCGGGTGCCAACGCCCGACAAGGACATCGGCCTGCTGCTCCGCCAGGCGATGGACAAGGTCGCGTTTCTGCCCTTCGGCCTCATGGTCGATAAATGGCGCTGGGGCGTCTTTTCGGGCGCGATCAAGCCGGGCGGGTATCAGGCGGGATGGGACGCGCTCAGGCTGAAGTATCAGGGCATCAAGCCGCCGGTCGCGCGCGACGAGACGCGGTTCGATCCCGGCGCCAAATACCATATCGCCTCGCAGACGCCGTACGCGCGCTATTTCCTGGCCCGCGTGCTCCAGTTCCAGTTCTACAAGGCAGCGTGCGCGCAGGCCGGGTGGACGGGGCCACTGCACCGCTGCTCCTTCTACGGCAACAAGGCGGTGGGCGCGAAGCTGAATGCGATGCTGAGCCTGGGCCAGTCAAAGCCCTGGCCCGACGCGCTGCAAGTGATGACCGGCTCACCCCAAATGTCCGGCGCCGCGCTGGTCGAGTATTTCGCACCGCTGAAGCGCTGGCTCGACGAGCAGAACAGAGGGCACCCGGCCGGCTGGTAGCGAGCACACCCGCCGGGCGCGCCCGGTCAACCCTTGTCGGGAATCGTGCCTTCGTCGGCGATGCCCGCACGGAATGAGGCGGATGAGTCCATGCCGTCCGCCTGATGCGCGTGCCCGGTCGTCGGGTGGCCTTCGCCCTTGCCGCCGCTGCCAGCGATGTCGGTCGGCTTCTTGGGCGTGCCCGGGACGCGGTTGCTGCTGCCCCGCAGGGTCAACAGGGCGGCGCCGGCCGCGGCGACGCCGCCGAGGAGCGCCGCGGCACCCCAGCGGCCCCCGACGCGGTCGGTCGCCTTGTCCAAGGTCGAGCGGTCGGCGGCCTTCTTCGCCGTCGAGCGCTTGGCGGAGGCGGTGCGCTTGGT
>CAXTWJ010000112.1:0-8061 GCA_964247925.1 uncultured Sphingomonas sp. | reverse complement strand
GTACTGCGATGCCCACGTGGAGTGGACGCCGACCCCGTTTGCCGGCCCGCCGCGCGATGCGGCCGCCGTTCGGTCGACCACCCGCTCGATGGGCTCTCGAGACAACATTTACGCCCGGTATCCAAAGACGAGCGACGGCAAGGCGATTGCCGGTGACCCAGTCACGGGCCCCCCTTCCGATCCGCTTGACGGCGTGATGCTGCCGGCCAGCATCCACCAACCGGCGGACCGCCCGTTAGCGGCGCCGGCCGGCGCGCCACGCCGATGCCCGCCACCAGCATGACCACGATCACCACCGCCGCCGCCGGCCGGAGCAGCCGCCGCCACGGCACGCGCGGCCACTCCCTCCACCACGAGCGCCGGCGCTGGCTCCGCAGCAACGGATAGGTCGCGGCGTCAGGCATGGAGATCATAGCTCTTGAGGAGGTCGTACAGCGTCGGTCGGCTGACGCCCAGCAGCCGCGCCGCGCCCGAGATGTTGCCATCCGACCGCGCCAGCGCCCGCCCGATCGCGCGCCGATCGGCGGCCTCGCGCACCTGACGCAGGTCCAGCGCCTCGACGTCGGCGCTGCCCGGCAGGTCCAGGTCGGCGGCGGTGACGCGCTTGCCCTCCGCCATGATGACCGCGCGCTTCACCCGGTTCTCCAGCTCGCGGACGTTCCCCGGCCAGCGCCACCCCTCGCACGCCGCGCGCGCGTCCGGCGCCAGCCCGGTCACCTGCGGGTTGAGCTGGGCCGCGTAGCGCGCGACGAAGGCTTGCGCGAGCACGGCGGCGTCGCCGGTCCGTTCCGCCAGTGTCGGGATGCGGACCACGATCTCGGCCAGCCGGTAGTAGAGGTCCTCGCGGAACCGCCCGTCCGCGACCATCGCATCGACGTCCTGATGTGTCGCGCAGACCACGCGCGTGTCGACGGGGATCGGCTTGCGACCGCCCACCCGCTCGATCACGCGCTCCTGCAGGAAGCGGAGCAGCTTGACCTGCAGGGCCGCGGGCACGTCGCCGATCTCGTCCAGGAACAGCGTGCCGCCGCGTGCCTGCTCGATCTTGCCCTCGACCGTCTTGACCGCGCCGGTGAACGCGCCCCGCTCATGGCCGAACAGCTCGCTCTCCAGCAGCGCCTCGGGGATCGCGGCGCAGTTGATCGCGACGAACTGCCCCGACCGCCGCCGCGATGCGTCGTGGAGCCCCCGCGCCAGCAGCTCCTTGCCCGTCCCGCTCGCGCCCAGCAGCATCACCGACACGTCGGCGGGCGCGACCCGCTCCAGCGTGCGCGTGACCGCCGCCATCTCCGGCGACGCGCCGATCAACCCGCCAAAGCCCGCCGGCCCTGCTTGCGCCGCCAGCCGCCGGTTCTCCGCTTCCAGCGCGTGGACGTGGAACGCCCGCGCGACGATCAGGCCGAGCTGGTCGATGTCGATCGGCTTGGCATAGAAGTCCCAGGCGCCGTCCGCGATCGCCTGCCGCGCGCTCTCCCGCGCGCCATGGCCCGACGCCACGATCACCTTAGTGTCGGACCGTGCCGCCAGGATCGCGTGGAGACAGTGGAAGCCTTCGGCGGTCCCGTCGGGATCGGGCGGCAGGCCCAGGTCCAGCGTCACGACCGCGGGCCGATGCTCGCGCACCGCGTCCAGCGCCGCCGCGCGGTCGCCCGCCACGACCACCTCGTAATCGTCATACGCCCAGCGCAGCTGCCGCTGCAGCCCCGGATCGTCCTCGACGACCAGCAGCACCGGCTTGCTCATGCCGCGACCTCCAGGGGTTGCGCGGCGGGCAGGACGATCGTGAAGCGCGTGCCCGCCCCCGCCCGGCTCTCGACCGCCAGCGTGCCAGCCATCGCGGTCACCAGCTGGCGCGCCTCATAGGCGCCGATCCCGAAGCCGCCGGGCTTGGTGGAGGCGAACGGCCGGAACAGGTCGTCGCGCACGAAGGTCGCGTCCATGCCGACGCCCCGGTCGGCGACCGTGATCACGACCTGCTCGGGCAGCGCCGTCACCGCCACCTCGACCGGCACGCCCGGCGCGCTCGCCTCGGCGGCGTTCTGGATCAGATGACCGAGCACCTGTTCCAGCCGCTGCGGATGCGCCCGCGCCCAGGCCGCCGGCGTTGCCGCGCACGCGACCGGGTGCTGCGCGCGCCGCGCGGTCGCCACGCGGATCGCGACGGCGGCGGCGTTGACCGGCATCAGCGGCTCGGGAGCAGCGGCCTCCCGCTGCGACAGCCGCGCCAGCAGCGCCGTCATGCGATCGGCCGACTCCTTCAGCGTCGCGACCATGTCGGCGCGGAACGCGGGGTTGCTGGCGTGGCGCTCCGCGTTGCGCGCCACCAGCTGCTGCTGGCTGACCAGGTTCTTGATGTCGTGCAGGATGAAGGCGAAGCGCCGGTTGAACTCGTCGAAACGGCGCGCCTCCGCCAGCGCGCGCCCGGCGCGATCCTCCGCCAGGTAGCTCGCCGCCTGCCGTCCCGCGACACGCAGCAGGTCGAAATCCTCCCAGTCCAGCGCGCGCGAGATCGGTGGCCGCGCGAGCAGCACCGCGCCCGCCAGTGCCTCGCCATGGATCAGCGGTACCAGCGCCCAGGCGTCAGGTTCGGCCAGCAGCGCGGACGGGACCACCGCCGCGTCGTCCGGCGCCGTCCGGGCGCGCACCGCGTCCAGCTCGACGATCCGTCCCTCCGCCAGATGCGCGGCCAGCACGTCCGACAGCGGCTCGACCGCGCCATCCCAGGCCCAGCCGGTCGCGGCGCCACCGGGGACCAGCAGAACGCCCGCCGGCGCCGCGAGCAGGTTCGCGACGGCGGCGACCACCCTCGCCTCCAGCGCCGCGTCGCCGCCGCCCAGCGTGTCGGTGAACCGCTGCCACTCGGTCCGGTAGTCATAACGGTGACGGAACAGGTGCTTGGCCAGCTTCACCTTGGCCCAGGCGCCCAGCCACGAGGTCGAGAGCAGCACCAGCAGCGCCGTCGCCGCCCCAATGACAACTCCCGCCTGCAGCGCGCGCGCATAGTGCCCGCCCCAGCTACCCGCGAAGCGGGCCAGCCACACCGCCAGGCCCAGATAGACGACCAGCGCCACCGCCGCCAACGCGCGCACCGTCGCGGGGCGTGACAGCGACAGCGTCCAGCCATCCCGTCGTTGCGCGGCGCTCAACAGCAGCAGGGCGACGCCCGCGACCACGAAACCCCGCGCCGCCAGCAGCACGGGTGACCAGTCATCCGACGAAAAGGCCGCGACGGACAGGAGAAGGTCCGCGGCCCACATCACGCCCAGCGCCAGCGCGATCATCCGCACGCCGCCCCGCTCCTGGCCGCGCTCGGGCGCCGCCGCCGCGTGCAGGTGCCTGACCAGGATCAACGCGCCCGCCGCCGCCATCATCCGGAACAGCAGGCGTGCCGTGGCGATCTGTTCCTGGACCGTCGCGCTGCGCAGGACGGCCTCGGCGATCGCCAGCCCGGCGCCGGCGACCACCACCAGCCCGATCACGGCGCACACCGACGCCAGCGCCCAGCCGCCCGCGCGCGTTCGCCGCAGCAGCGCGAAGGTAAAGCCGATCCAGGCCAGATTGCGCAGGCTCTCGGCCAACCTGACGCTGAGGTCGCGCGGATCGATCCCCGCCACCGCCAGCGCCCACAGCGCGGTGACGACCAGCGCCGCCGCGAACGCCCGTCGCCCCGCGCGTGGTCGTCGCCATACCGCCAGCGCGGCGGTGGCGAACAGCAGCGCGGCCAGCGCGTGCCCCCACAGGATCAGCGTTCCGGCCATTTCCAGGCTCACCGCCCGCCCCTCATCGGGCACCCTGGGGCCACAGCACGACGCGCAGGGTCTGCAGCAGGATCAGCAGGTCGAGGAAGGGCGAATAGTTCTTGGCGTAGTAGAGGTCGTATTCCAGCTTGTGCCGGGCGTCCTCGATCGACGCGCCATAGGGATAGTTGATCTGCGCCCAGCCGGTGATGCCGGGTTTCACCATGTGCCGCTCGGCGTAGAAGGGCAGCTGCTGCTCCAGCTCGCCCACGAACTGCGGGCGCTCCGGGCGCGGGCCGACGAAGCTCATCTCGCCCTTCAGCACCGTCCAGCATTGCGGCAGCTCGTCGATGCGCACCTTGCGGATGAAGCGCCCCACCCGCGTCACGCGCGGGTCGCGCTCGGCCGCCCACTGCGCGCCGTTCGCCTCCGCATCGACGCGCATGGAGCGCAGCTTCACGATGTCGAAGCCTTGATTGTACAGCCCCACGCGCCGCTGCCGGTAGAAGGCGGGCCCGCGCGACTCGAGCTTGATGGCGAGCGCCGTGACCAGCACCACCGGCAGCGTGACGACGAGCAGCACCAGACTGACCAGCACATCGAACGCGCGCTTCGCGGTCGAGGAGATCATCCGCCCGGACGCGAAGCCGTCGGAGAAGATCAGCCAGGACGGGTTGACGCTGTTGAGGTCGATCCGCCCCGTCTCCCGCTCCAGGAAGGAGGAGATGTCGGTGACCTGCACGCCCGTGGTCTTGACGCGCAGCAGGTCGGCGAGCGGCAGCGCGTTGCGCCGCTCCTCCAGCGCCAGCACCACCTCGCTCGCGTGGAGATCGGTGATGTGCACCGCCAGATTGCCGATCCGGTCGCGCGGGATCGCGTCGGCGATCGCCGGCATGGGCTCGGTCATGGCGATGAAGGCCGCCGGCGTGAAATTGGCCCCGGGCTGCTCGGCCAGCGCCCGGATGCGCGCCGCGCGCGTGCCCGCGCCCATGACGACGATGCGCCGCTTGAACGTCTCACCGCCCAGCAGCCGGTTCAGCACCGCCCGTTCCGCCACCAGCAGGCCGCAGGCGAGGACCATGGAATACAGCAGGTTGGATCGCCAGAAGCTGATCGACGGGATCAGGAAGTAAAGGATGGACAGGAAGATGACGCCCAGCGAAACCGCGACTGCCAGCCGCGCGGCGGCGAAGCGGAGCGACAGGAAGGAGCCGACGCCGTAGGCGCCGACCGCCACCAGCGCGAGCTGCAGCGCCGCGACGAAGCTGAGGTTCTGCGGCAGGCGCGCCAGCATCGGCGTCACCTCCATCCCGATCTGCCGCGCGCGCACCACCCAGCCCGCCTCCGCCGCGACCAGCAGCAGCAGCGCATCGACGAGCCCGAGCAGCAGCACGGCGTGGGGGACGTAATGCTTGAACAGCCGGACCACCGTCCGAACCTCCATCCGATCTCGCGTGGTGTAAAGCTCACCGACAGGCTGCCCTAACCGCGCAGTGGCAAAGGAAGCGTGAAGGGCTTTGCGCCGTCGGGCGGCTTGGCTAGGGACGGACCATGACCCAGCGCCAGATCATCCCCGTCATCCTGTCTGGCGGCTCTGGCACTCGGCTGTGGCCGATGTCGCGGCCCGAGCGGCCCAAGCAGCTGCTGGCGCTCACGGCGGAGGAGACCATGCTCCAGCTCACCGTCGGGCGCGTCGCGGGCGAGGCGTTCGCCGCCCCGATCGTGGTCGGCAACGCCCGCCATGCCGATCTGGTCGAGGAGCAGCTGCGGCACGCGGGCGTGTCCCCGGCCGCGCTGATCTTGGAACCGGCGGGACGCAACACCGCGCCCGCGATCGCGCTGGCCGCCCTGGCCGCGGGCGGCGGCGAGCAGGCGCTGCTGGTGATGCCGTCCGACCACGTCATCGGCGACGTCGACGCCTTCCATGCGGCGATCGCGCGCGCGATGCCTGTGGTCGCCGACGGCTGGCTCGTCACCTTCGGCATCGCGCCGGACGCGCCGGAGACGGGCTATGGCTGGATCCAGCGCGGCGAGCCGATCGGGGACGGCGTCTTCCGCGTCCTGCGCTTCGTGGAAAAGCCGCCGCGCGACGCGGCCGAGGCGATGCTGGCGGCGGGCGACCATGACTGGAACGGCGGCATCTTCCTGTTCCGCGCCGACCTGTATCTGCAGGCGCTGGCCCAGCACGATCCGGCCATCCTGACCGCCGCGCAGGCGGCCATGTCCGCCGCGACGCGCGACGGCTTCAGGATCACGCCCGACGCGCAGGCCTTCGCCGCCGCACCCGATCAGTCGATCGACTATGCCGTCATGGAAAAGGCGGAGCGCGTCGCGGTGGTGCCGGTCAGCATGGGCTGGAACGACGTCGGCAGCTGGGACGCGCTGCACGGCATCAGCGACCGGGACGAGGCCGGCAACGCGCACGGCAGCCACGGCGACGGCGAGGTGCTGGCGATCGATACGAGGAACTGCCTGGTCCGTTCGGACGGCGCCCGCGTGGCCCTGGTCGGGGTCGAGGACCTGATCGTGGTCGCGTCGGGCGACGACATCCTGATCCTGCCGCGTGGCCGCAGCCAGGAGGTCAAGAAGCTGATCGAGGCGATGAAGAAGCGGTAAAGGTCAGCGCAGCCCTTCCTCGCGCATCGCGGTCGTCACCGACTCGCGCGCCATCAGCCGGTCGCGCAAGACGCCCAGCGCGGGCGGCACGGCGATGCCGAACTTGCCCGCCCAGAGTAGCATCACGAACAGGTAGAAGTCGGCCACCCCCGGCTCGTCGCCCAACAGGTAGTCACCCTTGAGCTGCCCCGCGACAAAGCCGAGCTTGCCCGCCACCGTCTCGCGCGCCGCCGCTTTCTCGTCATTCGAGGCACCGTGGAAGAGCGGACCGAACGCCTTGTGCAGCTCCGCCGAGACGTAACCCAGCATCTCCAGCTGCCGCGTCCGCCCGAACGGGCCCGCCGGGCGCAGCGTCGCCGACTGGTCCGCGATCCAGTCGAGCACCGCGACGTTCTCCGTCACGACGTCGCCACTGTCGAGGCGCAGCGCGGGAACATAGCCCTTCGGATTGATCGCGCGATACTCCTCGCCATGCTCGGTCCGCTTGGTCTTCAGATCGACGCGCTCGTGCTCGAACCGCAGCCCCGCCTCGTGCAGCGCGATATGGTCGGCCAGGCTGCACGCGCCGGGTGAGTAATAGAGCTTCATGCGAGGTCTTTCAGTGGAGCAGCCACGCCCAGCAGCCTGCCAGCCCGGCGGCACCGAGAAGCAGCTGGGGCGGACGCAGCCGCGCGAAGTGCATCGGCGCATCGCCCGTCACCGCCGCGCGACGATCGAGCAGCGCGGCGACGACGTAGCCCACGATCAACATCGAAAGCGCGACCGACGGCCGCGGCGCGATTAGCGCGGCGAGCGCGAGCAGCAGGTACAGCCCCGCCGACACCAGTTCGGCCACCGTCGAGACGCGCCGCTCGCCAAACCCGAACCCGCGCCGGACGCCCCCGATAAAGGTCAGGATCAGCGCCGCCCAGGTGATCGCCAGCTGGATCAGCAGCAGCGGCCAGAGCGGCGGGAGCAGCCAGGCGCCGATCCCGGCGACGACGAGCGGCAGCATCGGACCGAAGCCGAACACGAGGCTGGTCAGGGGGACGCGCGGGTCGGCGGGATTGGTCGTGACCGGCATCAGTCCTCGGCGAAGATTTCGGCGTGCGGGATCGCGAGGTGGAAATCGGCCAGTCTCAGGTCCGTGGCCGCGAACAGGCTTTCCGTCCAACCCCCCTCGATGCGCTGGCTGACCGACACCGTTTTCGTTTCCGGATCGACGAAGGCGATGGTCCTGACCGTCTCCAGGTCGCGATATTCCGGCTTTTTGATCTTGAGGTCGTGATCGCGCGTCGAAGGCGAGAGCACCTCGATGATGACGCGCGGATCGCCAAGCACCTCGTCAGCGTCATCGACCGAAGTGCCACAATCGATGGTGACGTCGGGATAGCGCACGGCTCGCTCCAGCGTCCGCACCGCCATGTCCGACCCGTAAGGCCGGCAGCCGGAGCCACGCAGGGTCTCGCGCAGGAACGCGTACAAGTTCATCTGCACGCGCGCATGGGCACGGCTCCCGCCGGCCATCATGCGAATGATCCCGTCTTCCAGTTCCGCCTTCATCCCAGGCGGAAACCGGATCTCGAGGAATTCCTCGGCCGTCAGAAGGCGATAGTGCGGGTTGGTAGCCACCGTCACATCCTACGCCTGTCACCGGCACAAAAGAAGGGCCCGAGCGGCTGCTCCGGCCCTTCTGTGCAAATCGGGTAGGCTCGCGCGGTGAAAGACC
>CAXTWJ010000111.1:0-8095 GCA_964247925.1 uncultured Sphingomonas sp. | reverse complement strand
GAGCTGGCCAGTTCCGCAATAACACGCAGATGAGTGAGCACCATTCGCCCATGTCGGATTGTCAGCGCTGAAAGTGCGCCTTGCCCATCAGCATTCTGGCCGCGCCCCATAATACCAAACCAGTCCAGCCCAGCCCGAACAGAAACGTGAAATCGTGGGCTCATTGTCTGGGCTCAGCATCAGCGCGCGTCGAAATCCGGGGTGCATCGCCCATTCCGGCACGCGTACAACGTGAACCCAGATGGCGAGCAGGTAAGGTCCCCAGATACTCAGCAGCAGAAAAGACCCAGCAAACTTCAGCTTGTCCATGACGATCCTCGGAGCCGAGTCCGAGCCGCATAACGACGAGCTATTAGCAAACCTTTGTCCAATGCGACGATCGCCGCGCCGCAGCCAAGGCACTTCTGCGGCATTGAAGCCTCGCCCGCGCCACGGTAAGCGCGTCAGCATGGGCATGAACTGGAACCCCTTCACCTGGTGGAACGGCGCGGGGCTCGGCACCATGCTGGGGCTGCGCGGCAAGGCGCGGGTCGGCGAGGATACCCTGGGCAACGTCTATTACGAGGGCGGGCGCGACACGCACGGCAACCCGCGGCGCTGGGTCATCTATCAGGGCTCCAACGACGGCAGCCGCGTGCCGCCCAACTGGTTCGGCTGGCTGCACCATCAGCTCGACGCCGTGCCGGACAAGGCGCTGCCGCCGCCGCGTGCGTGGCAGAAGCCGGCCGTGCCCAACCTGACCGGCACCGCGCTCGCCTATCGTCCGCAGGGCGCGCTGGAAAAGGGCGGCAAGCGCGCCGCCGCGACCGGCGACTATGAAGCCTGGACGCCGGACGCGTGAACCGACGGTGGGTCGCGGCGGCGGTCCTCGCCGTCGCGCTGGCGCTGGGGGGATGGTTCGGCTGGCGCGCGTGGCACCCGGACACGAGCGAGGTCGCGACGGTGCAGGACGTGCCGCAGGACGCCGCGCCCGCGGCCGAGACGGTGGAAACGGTCGATGCCGACGCGCCCACGATCGCGATGGCCGGCACCACGCCCATGCGGCAGCGGGTGGCGGTGCTGGGGCTGCTCAACAAGCGCAACGGCCAGACGCGCGACCTGACGCTCAGGCCCGGCCAGGCGATCCGGATCAACGACGTGGCCGTCCACCTGCGCGCGTGCGAGAAGACCGCGCCGTGGGAGCCCGAGCAGCTGACCGGCGCCTTCGTGCAGGTCGATGTGCGTGGCATCGACCGGCAGTGGCGGCGACCGTTTTCCGGCTGGCTGTACAAGGAGCAGCCGAACCTGAATGTCGTGCAGCATCCGGTCTATGACGTGTGGACCAAGAGCTGCGCGATGTCCTTTCCCGCGACCGGGCCGGACACGGAGGCCCTGAAGGCGCCTGCGTCGAGCGCGAAGAAGTCGCCGGGTGCGGCGGTGCCGGCGGACGCGCCAACCGTGCCGGACCCCATGGCGCCGGACAGGGCGGTCGCCAACAGCGCCAGATAGTCGGACCGGTCGATCTCCACCGCGCCCAGGCTGGCGAGGTGCGCGGTCTGGAACTGGCAGTCGAGCAGCGTGAAGCCGCCGACGCGGAGCCGCGCGACGAGCCAGGCGAGCGCGACCTTGGACGCGTCGGTCGCGCGGCTGACCATCGACTCCCCGAAAAAGGCGCGGCCGAGCGCCAGGCCATAAAGCCCACCGACCAGTCGCGCGCCCTCCCAGCACTCGATCGAGTGGGCGTGGCCGGCGGCGTGCAGCCGGCGGAAGACCTGTTCGATGCCGGCGTTGATCCAGGTGTCCGGCCGGTCATCGGCGCTGGCGGCGCAGAGCTGGATGACCTCGCCGAATGCCTGGTCGGCGGTGACGCGGAACCGGTCGGCGGCGATCACCTTGCGCAGCGAATGGGACAGGTGGAAGCCGTCGAGCGGCAACACGGCGCGGCGGCGCGGCTCCACCCAGTAGACGCCGTCGGCGTCGCGGGCGTCGGCCATCGGGAACACGCCCACGGCGTACCCGCCGAGCACGAGCTGAGGGTCGAGCGGCTCGGTCATGGGCGCGGGCGGGACACGATCGGCCCCGCCCGGTCAACCCTTAGACATGGCAGGACACGGCGTCCTTGCCGGGCCGCGTCACCGTGACCGCCTTTTCGTCGCCGGTCAGCTTGTAGCCGCCGTCCGCCACATAGGGGTCGCCGGCCTTGTCGGCCTTGAGCACGGTGGCGGGGCCGTCCTGCTTGTCCTTGAGCACGACCTGCTTGTCGCCGTCGAAGAAGGTGACGAAGGCGAGGCTGTTGTCCTTGCAGCGGAAGCTCTTGTCCGCCTTGATCGCGGGCGGCATCTCGACGGGCGCGGCGTTGGCGGCGGCCGCCTCGTTCGCGGCCGCAGCATCGGTCGCGGCCGGCTTGTGGTTGCAGGCGGCCAGCGACACCAGAGTGGCGGCGGCGACGGAGAGGGGGAGGAGGCTCTTCATGGCGGATTGCTGCTTCGCTGATGCAGCATGGGGCGTCAAGCCTGACATATGTCCGTCATTCGTGAAACTCGCTCAGCTCCGGGATGCGGCCGAAGGCGATCTTCGCGCCGACCCGATCGAGCCGGCCCCCGTTCAGTGGCCCGACGCTGACCGCGTTGCGACCCCATCGCGCGTTGATCCGGTCCATCGCGCGGCTCAGCCCCAGCGTCCGCGTTTCGCGCGCCAGCGGGTCGGACGCATCGAGCGCACCCCAGAGCGAGCCCTGCTCGCCGGCGACCGGCTCGATCTCGCACAGCGTCACGCCGATCATGCGCAGGCGGTCGCTGCCGGGCCGCGCGCGCCCGGCATCGCGCAGACGGGGCAGCACCGCCTCCAGCCGTTCCAGGATGACGAAGCTGTCCTGCGTCGCGGGCAGCCGGATCGACGCGCGCCAGCCGGTCTTGTCGTCTTCCCACTTCGCGTGGAGCACCAGCAAGCGCGCACGATAGCCCTTGCGCCTGAGCCGGCTCGCGGCCTTGAGCGCCAGGCGGCGCGCGGTCAGGCGGGCGGGCTCGGGCCCGCGCTTGCCGGGCGAGAGCACGTGGCTGTGCCCGATCGTACGGCTCCGGGTGGCCTTCTCCGGTAGATCGACGCCATGAAGCAGATACCAGAGCCGGTCGCCGTTCGTGCCTCCCCAGGCGTGGCCGGCGTCGCGCGGGCGTCGGGCGAGCAGCTGGCCGATGTCGTTCACCCCGTCGCGTGCGAGCCGGCGCTCCATCTTCGCGCCGATGCCGCTGATCTCGCGCAGCGACAGGCGATAGAGCGCGTGCGGCAGGTCCGCGGCCTCGAACACCACCAGCCCGTCGGGCTTCTGGAGATCGGAGGCGAGCTTCGCGAGCAGCCGGTTGGGCGCGATGCCGACCGACGACGTCAGGCGATCGCCGACGCGCGCGCGGATGCCCGCCTTGATGCGGGCGGCGAGCGCGACCGCGGCATCGCGCGTGTTCTCATTGTCGAGCAGGCGGCAGGCCATCTCGTCGATCGAACAGACGCGGGTCACGGGGATGTGGCGCCAGACCTCGGCCACGATCGCCTCGTGGAACTCGACATAGCGGTCGTGGCGTGCCGGCGTGACGATCACGTCGCGGCACCGCTGCTTCGCCTCCCAGACCGGCGTGCCGGTGGCAATGCCGAACCGCTTGGCCTCCACCGATGCCGCGATCGCGACGGTGGTGTCCGAGCCCACGGGCGCGACGATTACCGGCCGGCCGCGCAGCCCCGGCTGGAGCTGCTGCTCCACGCTGGCGAAGTAGGAGTTGAGGTCGAGGAACAGCCAGCGGAGCGGGCGCGGCGGCAGGTCGGGCGACTCGGGCGCGAGCCGCGAAAGGTGAGGAGGTTTAGCACACGTCCCCGGCGCGATCGCCTCCGCGGCCATGCCGGCGGACAGCGTCGGGCAAGGGAGCGGGGACGACTCGGACAGGCGCATGGCGAGGGAACATTAGCGGAACATACGCCCGTAGGACAGGGTGTCCTCGATCAGCCGCGACGACGGATCAGCACGACGCCGATGGTAAGGGTGACGGGCAGGGTCAAGGTGGCGAGGAGCAGAGCCCCGGCCAGCGCCATGGCCGGGCCGTCGCCGGGCACGTCCCCGTCACGCCAGTTCAACGCGACCGTGATGCCGATGCCCAGCAGCGGCACGGCCAAGCCGGTAACGACGACGCCCAGCGCCCGACCGTGCCGAGCGAGCCGACGCCCGACCGTCAGCGCGATCGCAGCGGTGAGCAGCAGCGCGGCGGCGATGCCGAGCAGGAGGACCAGCGCCTCCACCGCTCAACGCGCCGGCAGCAGATCGGCGTAGCTTTGGGCGGTGTAGCCGGGGTCGGGGAGGTCGCGCGGCCGGGCGCCGTGGCGCAGCAGGAACCAGTGCTGCGCGATCATCGCCATCTGCTCTAGCCCGTAGCGGTGCAACGGCCGCCCCGGCTCGAGCCGATAGCGGTAGTTGCGGTCGAACGGGCCGCGCAGCCACACCGTCCAGCCCAGGCCGTACCACTGATACAGATGCGTCGCCTCATGCACGAACAGGCCCTTGAGCCACAGCGGTACATCCGGCGCGGCATAGTCGGGCGCATAGTCGGCGCCCGGCAGATAGGCGTGTCCATTCGGCGCCATCGAGCGATCATTCGGCAACGGCCAGAACCACCGCCGTCCATGGATGCGCACGCGCGGGTACGCGATGCCCTCGCCGAAGATGGGCCGGAGCATCGCGACCTCGCCGGGGGTGAGCGGGCGGCCGGTGGTCATGTCACTCCTCCTCCGCCAGCCGCTGCATCGCGAAGGACGGGCGGTAGCCGGCGAGCTCGTTGGCCTTGGGCTTGATGTCGCGCAGCAGCGTCGCGCGCGCCTTGCCGTCGGCGAGCAGGTCCGGGTTGCGGCGGTAGCTGAAGACATAGCGCCGCGCCTCCTCCGGCAAAGTCTTCAGCCGGAGGCCGACCTCCTTGTCGGAGAGGCCGGTCAGACCGGCTGCGACCTCTGCCACCGCCGCGACGCGCGCGCGCAGCTCCGCCTCGAGCAGGCGCCTGATCTGATCGAAATCGTCCCAGAACTCCTCGGGCACCGACCGGCGCATTCCCTCCAGGTCGTCGCCCGCGACCAGCACGTCCCAGAGGCCGAGCGGGGTCACGCGCGCGATACCAAAGCCGGAGCGGGCCATCGTCCTTCCAGTAGACCAGCCGCTCGGCCCGGGCGGCGTGCAGCTCGCCCTCAAGCTGCGCGAAGGGAATGGTGCGGGCGTAGTGGGGCGTGGTCATCACGAACTTCCTTTCAGAAGCCGGGCTGCCCGGGAAGTGGTGCTGCTGTCATGATCACCGCGCCACCTCTCGGGCGGCGCGCGGCGGGAGTGCTGTTCAGCGCACGACCGCAGCGCCCGCCGAAGCGGGACACAGCGAGACTGTATGGCCTGCGAACACCATGAGCCGTCGATCGCGGAGCGCGCAGCCACGCGGAAGCGGCAAAGAAGGTCAACTCCAGCCCAAAGCCAAGCTCGCTTTCCCTGCCGGGGGCCGCAGCCTACATGGCCCCGCATGACGACCCTCCCCGACACGCTTTCCCTCATCGGCAACACGCCGCTGGTCCGCCTCGCCGGGCCGAGTGCCGCGGCGGGGGCGGAGGTGTTCGGCAAGTGCGAGTTCGCCAATCCGGGTGCCAGCGTCAAGGATCGCGCGGCGCTGGGCATCGTCGAGGATGCGGAGGCGCGGGGGATGCTGCAGCCCGGCGGCACGATCGTGGAGGGGACGGCGGGCAATACCGGTATCGGGCTGGCGCTGGTCGGCAACGCCAAGGGCTACGCCACGATCATCGTGATGCCCGAGACGCAATCGCGCGAGAAGATGGACACGCTGCGCGCACTGGGCGCCGAGCTGGTGCTGGTCGCGGCCGCGCCTTACTCCTCGCCGTGTCATTTCGTCCACCAGTCGCGTCGCATCGCGGAAGAGACGCCCGGCGCGATCTGGGCCAATCAGTTCGACAACATCGCCAACCGGCGCGTGCATGTGACGGGCACGGCCGAGGAGATCTGGGCGCAGATGGAGGGGCGGATCGACGGCTTCACCTGCGCGGTCGGCACGGGCGGCACGCTGGCAGGCGTCGGCATGGGGCTGAAGGCGCATGACGAGCGGATCACGATCGCGCTGTCGGATCCCGACGGCGCGGCGCTGTTCGACTGGTTCGCGCATGGCGAGCTGCGCAGCGAGGGCTCGTCGGTGGCGGAAGGGATCGGGCAGGGGCGGATCACCGCCAACCTGGAGGGCGCGCCCGTCGATACCCAGTTCCGTATCCCCGACGTGGAGGGCTGGGGCTGGGTTCGGAGGCTGCTGGACGAGGAGGGGCTGTGCCTCGGCCTGTCGTCCGGCATCAACGTCGCGGGTGCGGTCCGGCTGGCGCAGCGACTGGGGCCGGGCAGCCGGGTGGCGACAATCCTGTGCGACACGGGGTTCCGCTACCTGTCCACGCTGCACAACCCCGAGTGGCGCGCGGCCAAGGGCCTGCCGGCCTGATTGGACAAGCCCGGGTCGGACCCATAGACTGTCGCGCATCGGCATGAAGGCGATCCCTCCCCACATCAATCAGCGGCTGCGAGTCGGCGCGATCGGGCTGGCGGTGGTGGCCGTGCTGATCGTGATCGCGGGCGCGATCCTGGGATCGGTCACGCGCGAGCGGCCGGTGGCGATCACCGGGGGGGCCAGGCCGGAAATGGTCGCCAACATCGCCACAGGGAACGACTCGGTGGCCGAGCCGCTGAGCGACATGGGCGTGTCGCCCGCCGCGCAGAACACCGCCGCCCTCAAGTAACATCAACACCTTGTCGCGCGTCTGGCCCAGCCGATCGGCGGGGTCGGTCTCGCGCACGCCTGCGTCGCCCCGTTCGTCCCCGAAAACAGGCCGTGTTCCCCGTAGATCCCGTAAAATCCCGTTGCGTCCCCGAGCCGTCCCATGTACATCCTGGATCAGTAAAGGGGCACGTTCACCGTCTGTCGTCGGCAGGCGTGAGAGGCGACGCGGGTCGCCTTTCACGCAGCGGAGGGACGTGCCCGCTGGGGACAGTGCCGCGTGAGCAACCGGGGGTGGTATCAGGGAGACGGTATCGGCCTTGTCGATGACAAGGGCCGCGTCGCCATCCCTGCCGCGCTTCGCCAGACCCTGTCCGCCAACAGCCCCAAGGAGGGCGGCAAGGGCGGCGGCTCCGTGATCATCGGCGCGCATCAGAAGAACAAGTGCCTGGTCGCGTACGACCCGGGCTATGTCGATGTCCTCGCGGGCAAGCTGGAGAGACGCGAGGCGGAGAACACCGCCGCCGACGGCGAGCTCGACTACAACATCAAGCGCCGGGCGGCGTCGGGCGAGGCGGTGCCGTTCGACGGCTCCGGCCGCTTCATCATGCCCGAGTTCCCGCGCTTCTACGCCGGCATCGGCGCGCACGCCTTTTTCTACGGCGTGCTCGACTATATCGAGATCTGGGATCCCAGGACGCTGATCGACACCAGCGACTATCCCGATCTCGTGAAGCAGATGGCTCGTTTCTACATGAGCCAGAAGGGGGTGACGCTGTGAGCGACGCCCCCCACCACATCCCGGTCCTCCTCGACGAGGTCGTGTCCGCTCTCGCTCCTTCCCCCGGCGAGCTGATGGTGGATGCGACCTTCGGGGCAGGCGGGTACACGCGCGCGCTCCTCGCCCGGGGCGCGCGCGTGATCGCTTTCGACCGCGACCCCGACGCGATCCGCGCCGGGCAGGCCGCGGGCGAGGACGGGCTGACGCTGGTCGAGGGTGAGTTCTCGCGGCTGGACGAGGCGGTGCGCGAGCCGGTCGACGGGCTGACGATGGACGTCGGCGTGTCGTCGATGCAGCTGGACCAGGCGGCGCGCGGCTTTTCGTTCGGGCAGGACGGGCCGCTCGACATGCGGATGGGCCAGGCGGGGCAGACCGCGGCCGAGTTCCTCAACACCGCCGACGAGGACGCGATCGCCGACGTGATCTATCGCTATGGCGAGGAGCCGAAGTCACGGCGCGTGGCGCGCGCGATCGTGGCGGCGCGGCCGCTGACCCGCACCGCCGAGCTGGCGACCGTGGTCCGCCGCGCGCTGGGCTGGCGCCCGCATGACAAGAA
>CAXTWJ010000110.1:0-8123 GCA_964247925.1 uncultured Sphingomonas sp. | reverse complement strand
TGATGAGCGCCTGCTTCATCAGCGCCTGACACATCGCCTGGGTCCCCAGCCCGGCGTTGGTGACCTCGTGGCGCATGGCATCGACGATCGCAGCCGGCACGCCGCTTGCCGCCAGGTCGTCGGCCACCGGCCAGCGCATCAGGTCGAACAGGCCGAGCGCCGCCTGGTCGGGCGCGGACAGCGCGGCGCACAGCAGCAGCGTGTCGTCGGCGCCGTTGCCCGCGGTGAACTCGACGAGGCCATCCCCGATCAGCTCGCACTTGTCGGCCGCAGCGCCGGTCGCGGCGGCTGTATCAGCGTCCCCGACCCAGTGCGGCTGCAACGCCGGCACGACCAGGACGCTCGATGGAGCAAATGGAACCGGCGCCCTCTCGCCAGCCTGGACATGTCCCGATCCGCGCAGCACGAAATGGACCGTGACCGCCTTGAACACCGGAAAGCTCATTCGCCAACCGGACTGGATCCGGCACACCGAGAAGGCATGCGGCGCCACCTCGAGGGCGGTCAGCAGACGATTGAGGGTCGGATCGATCGGCATGAACCCTCGAGAAGCTTCAGCACACCGCAACATTGCCGCGACAAAGGCTGACCGATCCGATCGACGAGGCACATCTGCCGTAGCCGATGATTTCCACACGGCATTTAACTTGATTTATCAGGCCAAGGAAATTCAGAGGGCGACGTCCAGGTCATCTCCAGCGCCGTCGAGAAGTGAACGCTTGTGAATCGGACATTTCAAGGGGCCGATCTCGCCGCTGCGAGAACTTCTTCCTTAAATCAGCAGTTTCGTGAAGGCCGCTGGCCCCACGCACCGGTCGTGATCGTTGAGCTGTTTCAATAAGACAGGCGATCCGAGATGAACCATATCCAGCGCGGCACCGGTCGCAAACTATTGCTGATCCACGGCTTGGGAGGTAGCTGGCAATCGTGGAGCACCGTTCTGGATGGGCTCAGCGTCAGTCGCACAGTGATCGCGGTCGACCTCCCCGGCCACGGCGCGACGCCGGCCGAGCACGATAGCGGGACCTTTGACGGCCTGGTCGGCAGCGTGCAGCGTTACATCGAGAGCAACGAGCTGACGGGGATCGATGTCGTCGGCAGTTCGATGGGCGCGCGATTGGTGCTCGAACTCGCTCGGCGCGGTGTGGTCGGAAACGTCGTCGCGCTTGATCCGGGCGGGTTCTGGCGCGGCTGGGAGCGTACCTTCTTCAAGACCACCATAGGCCTTTCGGGCCGCTTGTTGCGGGCGATCCGGCCCGGTCTGCCGATGCTCAGCCACAATGCTGCGTCACGCACCGCACTGCTGGCCCAGCTGTCCGCGCGCCCATGGGCGCTCGATCCGGAGATGGTGGCAACCGAGCTGAAGGGCCTTAGTCTGACCCCGACGTTCGATGCGCTGGTCGATAGCCTCGCGGCAGGTCCCGAGCAGATCGGACCCGCGGCCGACAGCACCGGCCGTATCGTGATCGGGTGGGGCAAGCATGACAGGCTCTGCCTGCCAAGGCAGGCGGCGCGGGCAATGGCGGCGTTTCCGTCCGCGCACCTGCACTGGTTCGAGTCAAGCGGCCACTTTCCCATGTGGGACATGCCCGCAGAGACCATCCGAGTTATCCTCGCCGCTACACAAGCAACGACGAATGATGATGCCGCCAAATAATCGGCTCGCATGACCCAGACACAGACGTTCAGCCAGCGTTCTTCGCTTCCCAAAAGCGGACGCCTGTTCATCCGAGTGGCTTCGCCGCGGCGATGGCGCTTGTCACTGGTTTGGACGAACGGCATTATGTGCGCCAAGAACAGGGATGAAGTCATGGTCCTCTTTCGGTCGGCCTTTGCGGCGGCCATCGCCAGTGCGCTCATGGCGACGTCTGCCGCCGCGGAGTAGCAGCCGGCATCACCCGCTGTTGCCGCAGCTTCAAAACAGTCAGAAATCGCGTCGGTGCTCGCGGCGGTTAACAAGATGGACCAATCGCTAATCGACGATGATCATGCCGCCTTTGCAGCACTTCTTGCTGGCGATCTCGTTGTTAATAATCCTCAGAATGGCATCTCGGCGGCAGGGGCGACCGCGCAGCGCAATAGCGGTGGCCAGATCAGCTACGTTAGCTATCACCGCTCGATCGAGTTTGCTGGCATGCGCACCGGGATGGTCGTTCTAATGGGTGAGGAGATCGTCGTTCCCAGGCCGCCAAACCCGCTCGCTGGCAAGGAGATGAGACGGCGGTTCACTGATATCTGGCGACAGGACGGCGGCAGCTGGCGCCTTGCGATCCGGCAGGCAACGATCGTGCAAGCACGATGACCCATTCCCGGCCGTCCAGTGTCGACGAGGCGCTTCCGAAACCGGACGTTTGTTCAGGGTTCTATTTTGCAGCTCGGGATAGCAGCGGAAGCTGCTCGGAACGACTTGTATCAGGGACATTGCTGCCAGGCGGCTTTTAGGAGCTGCACGGCGGATAGCTGCCGCTCGCTACGCAGCAACTTGACCTAGAACAATGGCATTTGATGAGATCAGATCGGCTTGACCCAACCCGAGAGTTGCTCCAGCGGGCGCAGCCCTACCGGTCTGATCGCTAGGCATGGAAAGACTGTTTCATCGGTCAGGCCGGAACGTGGTACAACCGGACCACGCCGGCAGCCAGACGGGCAATCTCCGAACGCAACTCCGACGGCTCCAGCACCTCGACCTCATCGCCGAGCCCGAGCAGGAGCCCGGCGGCGTAGCCAATCCCCTCGATCGGCACGGACGCCGTGAGCAGTCCAGCGTCGTCTGGCTCGGCGGCGAGTACCCGCTCAGCGATGTCCGCACCAAGCCTGTCCAGGCGATCGAGGCAGGTCGGCGACACCCTGATTGTGGCTTCCTGCCGCCTCAGGCTCCGCTCGAAGGAGGCGACGCTGTCGCGCCACGCCTCCGCCAGGACGAAGCCGGCAGGGCGGTCGAAGCCGTCCTCCAGCACCTGCGCCTCGAAGATCTTGTCCAAGCGGTAGGTGCCCAGCCTGCCTCGGGTGCGGGCGACCAGATACCAGCAGCCGGCCTTCAACACGAGACCCAGGGGATCAACGACCACCCGCGACGTCCGCCTCCAGCTCTCGTAGCGGAACTCGACCATGCGGTCGGCCCAGACGCCCGCCGCCACCGTCCGCAAAGAGCCGGGAGTGGCGCGACGTCGATACCAGTCTACCACGTCAAGGTGGAAGCGGCTGGACATCCGGTCTGCGCCCTCCCGCCCGGCGTCGGGCAGGGCGGACAACAGCTTCAGCCAGGCAGACCCGGCCTGGCCGCCCAGGCCCAAGTCCGCGGCGGCGGCGGGAACGCCGGCCAGCATCAACGCCTCGGACTCATCGGAGGTGAGCGCAGTGAGCCCGGTGCGGAAACCGTCCAGCAACATGAACCCGCCGGATGAGCCGCGTTCCGCGTAGATGGGCACGCCAGCGGCGGTGAGCTCGTCGACGTCGCGGTAGATCGTGCGGCGGGACACCTCCAGCCGGTCCGCCAGCGCCTGCGCCGTCGACCGGCCACGCAGCTGGAGGGTGAGCAGGATCGTGAGCAGCCGGCTCGCTCGCATGGCGCCGACACTAATATGACAGAGGCTGTCAGCATAGAGCCGGTAAAACGGCCGTTCGACTTGGACAGGACGGAGAAAGCGCATGAAACAACACACGGCGAGATCCCGCCGGGAAGTCCTCGGCACCGGATTTGCGGCTGCGCTCACACCGGCGGCCGCGCGAGCCGTATCGAACATGGCTGGAGACGGGATCATGCAGGGACGGCACGCCTTCGCCTTCCAGACCGGCGACTGGCGCGTGCGCCATCGCAAGCTGAAAGGGCGGCTGGTCGGCTCGACCGAGTGGGTCGAGTTCCACGGCACCTGCCGCGCGTGGGAGGTGATGGACGGTTTGGGGAACCTCGACGACCACCTGATCCCCGACCCGGCTGGGGCCTACCGAGCGGCCACGTTCCGCCAGGTCGACCCGGGGACGGGAGAGTGGTCGATCTGGTGGTTCGACCCGCGCCAGACCTCGCTCGACCCGCCGGTGCGCGGGCGCTTCGAGAACCGCGTCGGCACCTTCCTCGCCGACGACCGCCTTCGAGACAAGCCCATCAAGGTGCGCTTCACATGGTCGGGCATCACGGCATCCTCGGCACGGTGGGAGCAGGCCTTCTCGGACGACGGCGGTCGCACCTGGGAGGTGAACTGGACCATGCAGTTCGAGCGGGTGGCGTAGTAGTGGCCCGTCTCTCCGCGCCCGCCGTCGCGAACCACGCTACAGAGGTGCGCGCGCCCACTGCCGGGGACGAGGAGAACTGGCGACGGCTCTGGACCGACTACCTCGCCTTCTATCGGACGGACGTGCCAGCCTCCGTCACCGACCGAACCTGGTCGCGCCTGATGGACGACACCGTGCCGATGATCGCTCGCGTGGTCCTGCTCGACGGACGACTGGTAGGCTTCGGCCTCGGCGTAATCCACGAGGCGACATGGCACCTCCAGCCAACCTTCTACCTTGAGGATCTCTTCGTCGCGGCTGAAGCGCGAAGCCGGGGAGCGGCGCGGGCTATCATCGACCATTTCGTTGGTGTCGGAAGGGAGCGCGGCTGGAGCTCGATTTACTGGCATACGCAGGCCGGTAACACCCGCGCCCGACGTATGTATGAGCAGTACGTGTCGGCTGACGACTTCGTGCGGTATAAGCTGCGGCTGGAGTAGGAAGGCCGACCTTCAGGAGGACCGGGCCGATGCCGACGACCGTCAACGCCAAGCGGCGCCCGACCTGGCCGGACGCTTCGGCCCGACGCTCGCCAACGAAGATCTGGACGCGGCCGCCGCCATCGCGGGCGGCGGGATCACGATCGGCTCCCCGATCCTGTTCAGCGACGAGATCAGCGCGGGAGGCATTGTGCCGGGCCACCCGTTCGTGAGACACGACGGTCGCGCCTTTTAATTCGTCTATCCGTTCGCGCATGCGGCCCGGCCCAAGCTGGCCCACTTCAAAGACTGGCTGTTGTCGGAGGCTGAGGAGGCGCTTGCTCGACCCTCATCCGGCTCTTGGACCTAGACACGATCGATCGCCAGGCCTTGTATGGATGCGGAACGAAGCGGAGATCATGGCATGAGGATCGGTATTATCGGTGCGGGCAACGTCGGCATGGCACTCGGCCGGGCCTGGGCCGCCAAAGGACACGATGTGACCTGGGGCGTCCGCGACCCGTCTCAACGTGAGGGCAGCGGGTTCGCCACGGTGGCGGACGCGACACAGAACACCGAGATCGTCCTTCTGGCCGTTATGTTCCACCAGGTCGACGATGCCTTGGCCGCGTGCGGCGACTTGGCGGGCAGAATACTGATCGATCCGACCAACCCGCTTGCCCCGGCGGACGGCGGCTTCGAGCTGGCGCTCGGCTTCGATCGCTCGGCCGCCGAGCACATCGCGGAGCGGACGGCCGCGCGAGTGGTCAAGTCGCTCAACCAGGTCGGCGCCGCCGTGCTGGGCGATACATCGCATTATCTCTGTCCGCCGCTCCAGTTCGTTGCCAGCGATCATGCGGACGCGAAGGTGGTGGTCAGCGGCTTGGTCGAGGAACTCGGGTTCGAGGTGCGCGACGCGGGGCCGCTCAAGGCCGCCCGCCTGCTCGAGCCGATGGCGATGCTGTGGATCGATCAGGCGATGCGTCATGGGATGGAACCGGATCGCGCTTGGTCGCTGTCCCGGCGATCCGAGCCGATGCCAGAGTAAACGCGCCGCTCAGGCGCGGATCAGCGCGCCCGTGCAAGCGAAGGAAAACTCGAAATCTAGCCGTGAACGCTGTCGCTGGGCAGCCAAACCGAAGCGCGCAACAGACCAGGCACCGGCAGGTGATTTTGAACGAGCATGACGACCCAGATGTGGACGTTCGAGACGGAATAGCCCGTTCTCATAACCTGCCATTTGTTCATCTGAGCTGCGACCCTCCCTCCAGCGTCGCACGGGCATGCTGAACGGAACCGGCGTTCGTTGCAGTTCGTCAGCTATCGGGCTTTGTCAGCGGCAAGCTGCCGTGCGCAGGCGCCCTCCGGTGACCATTGCTGGGTCAGGGTCGTCGGAGGCTTGCTGGCGTCGTGCAGGATGAGCGCGAAGCCTCGCCGCTGCTCCTTGCCGATGGCCATGAGCAGCATCGGCGACCCCGCCCTGATCATCAACGAGTTTCCCGGCCCGCGGCCGACCTTAGTGCCTTCCGGCGTCTCCAGGCAGGTATCACCTTTTACGGCATAGAAGGCCTCCGGGCCCGAGTGCACGTGCAGCGGAGCGGTCATGCCGGGGGTGAACACCGAACGCAGATATTCTGCGGCCAGCGTTGGCCCGCGGTCGACCGGCAACGGCCCGACAACGGCGACATGTCGGCCACGCTTCGATCGCCAACCCTGGCGCTCAATGGTGAACAGCCAGACCGCGCCGAACGCGTTGACGATTGTGCTGGCGGGCTTGGCCGCAAGCCGGGCCTCAGCGGTCGATGAATACTGATCTAGGTGCCAGTACAATAGGCCAACAGGCAGGTTCGCCAGCTCTTGGCGCGCCAGAAGACAGGCCGGGCCGACGGACTCATCGGGTCCGCAAGACCGCGAGGTTGCCTGCCCGTTAGCCGCCGAAGCGGCGAAGAGGGCGAGCGCCAAGGCCACTGTGCTGACCGCAGATCCGCAAGCGGCTGCTACTGCCGGTAGCAGGCCACAGCGCCTCACGGTGTCGGCCCCTTGCAGAAGCCAGTTGGCCGCCAGTCACCGCCCGGGATCACGGCAGGCTTGCCCGTGGGGGCGAGGATCAGGACCAGGTTGCGCCTGCCCTTTGGTGCTGCCTGAATATGTGGTCCGCTCTCGACGACATAGGTGCCGCCCGCAGGGATCAGACGCTTATCGCTCGGCGTTTCCATGCACTGCTCGCCTTCGACCACGTAGAAGGCTTCGGGGCCGAGATGCGAGTGGACGCGCGTTTGCATGCCCGGTGGGAAGATCGCCTCGGAAAAGTGCGCCGTCACCGGCCCCGCCGGCGGATGAAGGGGGCCAATTAGTGCCCGCTTCGCACCGCCCTCGATCGGCTCCAGCGCTTCCCCGAGCACGAAAAGCCATACCCTCGAGTGCGCCTCCGCAACAGCCGACCAGCGGTGGCGGCCGGCTTCCACTTTGGCTGCCGCCTCGGTCGGGAACTGATAAACTTGCCAGTAGAGTGCCGTCGGCACCTCGCCGAGGTCGATCTGGCTGGTCTGGTAGCAGCCGGGTGCCTCCCGATCAGCGGGGACGGGTGCCGAGCAGAGGCCTGGGACAGGCGGCACGTCAGCCTGCGCCAATGAAGCCGATAGCAGGAGCATGAGTGTGAGCATGGTTTCGTTCCCCCGCTCGCGATACTGTCATTTTAGCAGGACGGCTTCAACGGGGGACGCCGACGCCCAACCGTGAGAAGCGCAAAGACCCAGACACAGACGTTCAGCCAGCGTTCTTCGCTTCCCAAAAGCGGACGCCTGTTCATCCGAGTGGCTTCGCCGCGGCGATGGCGCTTGTCACTGGTTTGGACGAACGGCATTATGTGCGCCAAGAACAGGGATGAAGTCATGGTCCTCTTTCGGTCGGCCTTTGCGGCGGCCATCGCCAGTGCGCTCATGGCGACGTCTGCCGCCGCGGAGTAGCAGCCGGCATCACCCGCTGTTGCCGCAGCTTCAAAACAGTCAGAAATCGCGTCGGTGCTCGCGGCGGTTAACAAGATGGACCAATCGCTAATCGACGATGATCATGCCGCCTTTGCAGCACTTCTTGCTGGCGATCTCGTTGTTAATAATCCTCAGAATGGCATCTCGGCGGCAGGGGCGACCGCGCAGCGCAATAGCGGTGGCCAGATCAGCTACGTTAGCTATCACCGCTCGATCGAGTTTGCTGGCATGCGCACCGGGATGGTCGTTCTAATGGGTGAGGAGATCGTCGTTCCCAGGCCGCCAAACCCGCTCGCTGGCAAGGAGATGAGACGGCGGTTCACTGATATCTGGCGACAGGACGGCGGCAGCTGGCGCCTTGCGATCCGGCAGGCAACGATCGTGCAAGCACGATGACCCACTTCCGGACGCTCGGAGGTGGAATGGTGCATCCCCACTTCTGCCGTTC
>CAXTWJ010000109.1:0-8167 GCA_964247925.1 uncultured Sphingomonas sp. | reverse complement strand
CGGCGCGGGGGCCGGCGGCCGCGCGCGCCGACCGGCGGCGTGCGGACTTCCGCACCTTGGCGCGCCTGCCCGACCGCGGCCGCCGGAGCGCGGCGCACTTCCCCGCGCCGGGCGGCTAGCCCCCCGCCCCGCCGCTGGCCGAGGTGGAGGTCGTGCGGCTGGGCGGCGGCTGGAAATACGCGCTGGTCGCGGCGCTGACGGCGGCGGTCAGCGTCGGCGCGACACTGGCGGTGGTCCTCGCGCGCTGATGGTGCCGCGCGCCCTGCCCCCGCTCTGGCTGGCGACGCCATCGCGCTACGCGGGGCTGAGCCCGATCAAGTCAAGGCTGACCCTGGCACTGTTCGCGATGCTGCTCCTGTTCTGCCTCACGGCGATCGGATCGCCGGGGCCACGCCCGAGCGGGTCATCGGTCACCTCGACCGCCCCGGACGGCCAGACCGACCTCTCGCTCTATCAGGACATCGTTGCCGGGGTCCGCGATGGGGGTGCCTATTACGACGTCGCGGCGCAGTCGCAGCGACTGGGGCATTACCCGCTCAGGCCGTTCGTCGCCATGCGGCTGCCGACCCTCGCGGTGGTTCAGGCGAGCCTGCCGTCGATGATCGTCCGGCTCCTCATCGTGCTGTCATGCGCCGGCACGGTGCTGGCCTGGACGCTGCGCCTGCGGCCGGCGATGGCGCGCTCGCTCGCGGTCGCGGTCGGGGCCGTGCTCGCCTATGCCGGCCTGGTCGTGAACCTGGATCCGACACAGATCGTCTTTCACGAGATCTGGGCGGGGCCGCTGATCGCGCTGTCGCTGGCGCTGCGCCGCCCCGGCGACTGGCTGCCCGCCGTGGCGGTGGGGCTGTGCGCGATGCTGATCCGCGAGACCGCGCTGCTTTATGTCATGGTCATGGCCGGAGCGGCGTGGTGGGACGGCGAGCGGCGCGAGGCATTGGGATGGCTGACGGCGATCGCGATCTTCGCGGTCGTGCTCGCCGCGCACGCCCACGCCGTAACATTGGTGGCGGAACCGCAGGATCGGACCTCGCAAGGCTGGAACGGGCTGCAGGGCTTTGGCTTCTTCGTCAGGCTGGCGACGATCTCGTGTGCGCTGGACCTGATGCCGCAATGGCTCGCTGCGCTGCTGGTCGGCGTGTCGCTGCTCGGGTGGTCGGCATGGCGCGACGCCACCGCGGCGCGTGGGCTGGCGACGATCATCGGTTATGCCGCCACCATTTCCCTGTTCGCGCGCTCCGACAATTTCTACTGGGCGCTCATCACCACCCCGATCCTGCTGATCGGGCTCGTGTTCGCGCCCGACGCCTTGCGCGATCTCGTCACCCGAGCGCTCGACACGCGCCGCATCGTCGTGCGACGGATCGGCCCATGAGCCGCATCCTCCTGATCGTCGGTGGCGGCATCGCGGCATACAAGGCGTGCGACCTGATCCGCCTGCTACGCCGCGACGGGCATTCCGTGCGCTGCGTGCTGACCGATGGCGGCAGCCATTTCGTCACGCCGATGACGCTGGCGGCGTTGTCGGAGGACAAGGTGTACACGACCCTGTGGGACCTGAAGGACGAGGCGGAGATGGGCCATATCCAGCTCAGCCGCGAGGCGGACCTCCTCGTCGTCGCGCCCGGGACCGCCGACCTGCTCGCCAGCATGGCGGAAGGCCGCGCGCATGACCTCGCCACCACCGTGCTGCTCGCGACGGACAAGCCGGTGCTGGTCGCGCCGGCGATGAACGTGCGGATGTGGCAGCACCCGGCAACCCGGCGCAACGTCGCGCAACTCCGCGCTGACGGGGTGACCGTCATGGAGCCGGACGAGGGCGCGATGGCGTGTGGCGAATACGGCCCCGGGCGCCTGCCGGAGCCGGCCGCCATCGCCGCCGCGATCCAGGCGATGCTTCTCCCCTCCCGCTTGCGAGAGGGGTCGGGGGAGGGCGTGTTCGTCGGCCAGACAGCCCATCCCCCTGCTCCTCCCGCAAGCCGGAGGGGAGCGCTCGCGGGCCGGCACGTGCTCGTCACCGCCGGGCCGACGCACGAGCCGATCGATCCCGTACGCTATCTCGCCAACCGCTCGTCGGGGCGGCAGGGGTTCGCGATCGCCGCCGCCGCCGCGCAAGCGGGCGCGCGGGTGACGCTGGTCGCGGGGCCGGTGGCGCTGCCGACGCCCGCCGGCGTCGCCCGCGTGGATGTGGAGACCGCGCGCGAGATGGTCGCCGCCGTCGCCGACTGGCGCGTCGCGGCGGCGGGCCCCAAAATCAAGAAGGGCGACGCCGCTCCCGTGCTGCGCCTGACGGAGAACCCGGACATCCTTGCCACGCTCTCCGTCGCGCCCGAGCGCCCCCGCCTCGTGATCGGCTTCGCGGCGGAGACCGAGCGCGTGGTCGAGCACGCGGTCGCCAAGCGCGCGCGCAAAGGCTGCGACTGGATCGTCGCCAACGACGTGTCGGGGGACGTGATGGGGGGAGCAAGCAACACGGTTCACCTGGTCACCGCCGCCGGCGTCGAGGATTGGGAGGAGCTGCCCAAGGAAGCCGTTGCCGACCGGCTGATCGAGCGGGTGGCGGCCGCGCTCGCATGATCCGGCTGCTGCTCAAGCGCCTGCCGCACGGCGAGGGCCTGCCTCCCCCAGCCTACGCGACCCAAGGCGCGGCGGGGATGGACGTGGTCGCGGCGGAGGACATCGACCTAGCGCCGGGCGCGCGCCATGCGGTCGCGACCGGCTTCGCGCTGGCGATACCCGACGGCTACGAGGTGCAGGTCCGGCCGCGCTCCGGGCTGGCGCTCAAACATGGCGTCACCTGCCTCAACACGCCCGGCACCATCGACTCGGACTATCGCGGCGAGGTGAAGGTGATCCTGGCCAATCTTGGCAGCGAGCCTTTTCCCGTCCGGCGCGGCGAGCGCATCGCGCAACTGGTGCCCGCCCCCGTGCTGCGCGCGGACGTGGTCGATGCCGCCGAGCTGGACGACACGGCCCGCGGGGTCGGCGGATTCGGCTCGACGGGGCGCTGATGCTGTCCGACGCGGAGCTGGACCGCTACGCCCGGCACATCGTGCTGAAGGAGATCGGCGGCGCCGGGCAGGCACGGCTCAAGGCGGCGCGCGTCGTCGTGATCGGCGCGGGCGGGATCGGCTCGCCTGCGATACAATATCTGGCGGCGGCGGGCGTCGGGCGGCTCGCGATCGTCGATGACGACCGCGTGGAGCCGTCCAATCTGCAGCGGCAGACCATCTTCGCGACGGGCGACACGGGCCGGTTCAAGGCCGAGGTGGCGGCGGAAGAGGCGATGCGCCTTAACCCGCACGTCACCGCCGATGCGCGGGTCGCGCGCGTCGACGCGGCGAACGCCCCTGCCCTGCTCGCGGACGCCGCCGTGGTGCTGGACGGTTGCGACAATTTCGCGACCCGGCTCGCGGTCGCCGACGCGGCGCTGGCGCTACGGGTCCCGCTGGTCTCGGCGGCGGTGGGGCAGTTTGAGGGGCAGCTCGCCGTGTATCGCGGGTGGAAGCCGGACCGGCCCTGCTATCGCTGCTTCGTCGGCGACGCGCCCGACCGCGCCGAGGCAAGCTGCGCGGAGGTGGGCGTGCTGGGGCCGGTCACGGGCGTGCTCGGCAGCCTGGCGGCGCTGGAGGTGATCCGCGCGATCGTGCCGTTCGGCGACGATCCGGCGGGCCGGCTGCTGCTGATCGATCTGCTGGGCTGGCGCTTCCGCGCGCTCACCCTGCCCAAGGATCCGGGCTGCCCCGCCTGCGGTCAGCGGCCGGTATAGGTCCGATACCACTCGACGAAGCGCGGCACGCCCTCTTCGATCCGCGTCACGGGCGCGAAGCCGAGGTCGCGCGCGGCATCGGTGATGTCGGCATAGGTCGCGGGCACGTCGCCCGGCTGCATCGGCTGCAGGTCGCGAATCGCCGCGCGACCGCAGGCCTGCTCGATCAGATCGATCAGCCGCCCCAGCTCCTCCGCGCCGCTGTTGCCGAGATTATAGAGCGCGTGCGGTGCCACGCTGCCGCCCGGCTTGGCCGCGCCATCGTCCGCCGGGGGCCGGTCGAGCGCGGCGAGCACGCCGGCCACGATGTCGTCGATATAGGTGAAGTCGCGCCGCATCCGCCCGCCATTGAACACGCGGATCGGTCGGCCCTCCAGGATCGCGGCCGTGAACAGCCACAGCGCCATGTCCGGCCGCCCCCACGGCCCATAGACGGTGAAGAAGCGCAGCCCGGTCATCGGCACCCGGAACAGATGCGCGTAGCTCTCGCTCATCAGCTCGTCCGCCTTCTTGGTCGCGGCATAGAGCGACACGGGGTGATCGACCCGGTCCTCGACGCGGAACGGCAGCCTCCGGTTCGCGCCATAGACGGACGAGGACGAGGCATAGACGAGGTGGCGCACCGCCTGCGCGCGCGCCAGTTCCAGCACGTTCAGATGCCCGATCAGGTTCGCGCGCGCATAGGCGTGCGGGTTTTCCAGCGAATGGCGCACCCCCGCCTGCGCACCGAGGTGGACGATCCGGTCCGCCCCCTCCACCGCCCTCGCCAGTGTCGCCGCGTCCGCGAAGTCGTCCTCGACGAAGCGCATGGCCGGCGCCAGTTTCGCCACCCGGTCGCGCTTCAATCGCGGGTCATAATAGGCGTTGAGGTCGTCGATCCCGACCACCTCCTCGCCGCGCGCGAGCAGGGCCTGGGCGACGTGCGCGCCGATGAAGCCCGCCGCGCCGGTGACGAGCACGGCCATGCGGTCAGCCCAGCTGCGCGCGGGCGAAGGCGCGCACGGCGGGGCCGATGTCGTCGCGGGCGAGGGCGAGCGCGAGGTTGGCCTGGATGAACCCCGCCTTGTCGCCGCAGTCGTAGCGCGCGCCGTCGAAGGTGTAGCCGTGGAACGGCTGCCGCCCGATCAGCTGCGCCATCGCGTCGGTCAGCTGGATCTCGCCCCCCGCGCCGGGCGCCTGCCGGTCGAGCACGCCCATCACCTCGGGCTGCAGTATGTAGCGGCCGGGGATCATCAGGTTGGATGGCGCCTTGCCCCTGGGCTTCTCCACCAGCGCGGTGACCTCGGTCAGCCTGCCGTCCACGCCCATGTTCCTCTGGCCCGGCGAGATGATGCCGTACTTGTCCGTCTCGCTGTCGGGCACCTCCAGCGCGCCCACGACGTTGCCGCCCACCTGTTCGTACGCGCCCACCATCTGGGCCAGGAAGTTAGGGCTGCCCACCATCAGCTCGTCGGGCAAGAGCACCGCGAACGGCTCGTCGCCCACGATCTCGCGCGCGCACCACACCGCATGGCCCAGCCCCAGCGGCTCCTGCTGGCGAACATAGACGGGGCTGCCGGGGCGCTGCCGGATGCCCTCGATCGCGGCCAGGCTCTTGCCGCGCGCGCGCATCGTGCTCTCAAGCTCATAGGAAACGTCGAAATGGTCCTCCAGCGCCGCCTTGCCGCGCCCGGTCACGAAGATGATCTGCTCGACCCCCGCCGCCAGCGCCTCCTCCACCGCATACTGGATCAGCGGCTTGTCCACCACCGTCAGCATCTCCTTCGGCATCGCCTTGGTCGCCGGCAGGAAACGCGTCCCCAACCCAGCCACCGGAAATACCGCCTTGCGTACCCGCCTGATCGTCATCGTATTTTCCTCGAGAGTCTGTCGATCCGGCGGCCGATCCGCTTCGCCAGATGGGCGTACCGGTTCAAGACGGACGGCGACGCACGGAATGCGGCCGGGGGGTAATTCGGCACCGGGGCCGCCGGCTCGTCGGCGGCGAAGCCGTCGAGCGCGCGCCGGGTCTCGGCCAGATAGGCGTAACCGAAGTGGCGATCGGGCTCGAGATAGGCGCCTTCCGCCCACTCGTTCCAGGCGTTGATGAAGACGAGCCGCGCGTCGCCGGCATTGCTTTCCACCGTCGCCCGGCTCGCGGCGCGGAGCCAGCGACCGTATCTGGCGGGCGTCGAGCCGTAGAAGCCGGAAGCCGAGCGGGTCTTGCGCGCCTCGTTGTCCCAGTTCGGGCAGACCCCTGGGAACAGGGGGTAACCCACTCCGACCGTGCGGAGGACGTGCTCGACCATCGCGTCGTAGCTGACAGCCTGTCCGTCGAATTGCAGATCGAACAGCTCCAGCGAGCGATAGTCGGTCTTCAGGTGCCAAGTGCCGTGCGGCGGGAAGCCGGCGGCGGCATCCATGCCGAACGGGCGGGGGTCATAGGTCTCGAACACCTGCGGCATGACGATCAGCGGATCGGGCAGACCCGCCCGGATCACGCGGCCGCGGATGTCGTCCATCACACGGCGCGGCTCGGGCATGACGCCGGGGCGATAGATCATCAGCAGCGGGCGGCCGCCGACCGTGATATAGCGGGGGTCGGCGAGCGCGGGCAGGATCGACTCGGCATAGGCAATGCCGTCGCCGGGCAGATAACGCTGCTCCATCAGGATGTCGGTCTCGCTGCCGTCCCAGCGCCGCGACCAGCTCTCGTTCGCCCAATTGAGACAGAAGGGGAGGTCGATGTCCGGGTTGGCGAGCAGCAGCTCGAGCGGCGTCTCCAGCAGCCGGTGGCCGCTGAACCAGTAGTTGTGGATGCAGAAGCCGTGCACGCCCCCGCGCTTCGCCAGCGTCGCCTGGCGCCGCAGCACTTGGACGTCGCGCAGGTCGTAATAGCCCAGATCGGCGGGCATCCGCGGCTGGTACTGACCGACATAGCGCGGCACCCCGCCCGCGACGTTGGTCCATTCGGTGAAGCCCTGGCCCCACCACCGGTCATTCTCGGGGATCGCGTGGAACTGCGGCAGGTAATAGGCGATGTAGCGCACCGCCGGATCGACCGGCGGCGTCGCGGGCAGCGCGGACTCGTCCTCGAACAGCGGCCCGCGCTTGCGATAGAACGCATGATAGTCGTGAAAGGACGTCATCGACCGCGGCACTCCTTCGTCAGGCGACGCTGTGCCGCACGCCGCGCACGGGGACGCCGGCCCAGAGCGCGACGCGGCGCAGCGCCATCTTGGCCTCGTCCTTTGCCGCGCCCCGCCCGGTCTCGCGCGGGCGGCGTGCGTAGAGCGCGGCCAGCTTGCCGGGCGACGGGTCGGCCAGGCCGGAGCGGACCAGCGCCGGCAGCTCGGGCGTGAAGCGCTCCTTCATCTCGGCCGGCCAGTAATGATAGACGCAGTCCGCCGCCTCGCTCAGCCGGCAGTCGCGGAAGGCATAGCCCATCGCGAACTGTTCGGCATGGTGGATTTTCTTGCCATAGGCGCCCGCCGGATCGGCGTCCGCCCAGATCGCGTCGCTGAGCGCCAGGGCGTCGCGGACGCGGCCGATGTCGCTCGCGTCCACGCCCACCACGCCCGTGTTCCACATTCGTGTGCGCCGGTCGATTCGCACCGGCGTGCCCGAGGGCAGGCGATAGTCATGCGCCGCGAGCTGGCGCGCGAGCGCCATGTCCGTCGGCGTGCCCGTCGCGTGGACCAGTCCCTCGCACAGGTGAAAGCACGCCCGACCCGGTCCGACACGACGGAATATCGGCGCGGGCGAACGCCGGAACCAGGTGTCCGAGTCGATGAAGATCACCCGGCCGCCGAACCGTTCCAGCGCGTCGATGATCGCGCAGGTCTTGCGGCGATGCAGGTAGTCGCTGTCGCCCAGCCAGCCGTCCAGCGTCGCCGCGTCGAGCGGCACGACATCGACCGGCAGGGCGGCGAACGCCTCCGGCCGGTCGCAATAGGCGACCACGCGGCAGTCCGCCTGAATGCCGCCCGCGACGTGGAGCAGCGACAGAATGGAATAGATCGCCTGATCGTAGATCGCCGGCGCGCCGTAGCAGAAATAGAGCAGGCGCGTCGGTTCGCTCACGCCGCGCATCGCCTGGAGGGTTGCGCTTCGACCCACCTGTCGCGCAAGCACCTGCCCGACGAAGAAGCGTGGGATGCCCGGCGGTGGATGACGAGATGACGGGCGCCAGCCGATCGGGGGACGGTGCTGCCCCGCGGACCTGCCCCATCCTGATGCTCAACTATGGCGGGTGGGACGACACGCTGGCGGGACTCGCTGCCATGCCCAGCGACCGGGCGCATATCTGGCTGATCGACAACGCCTCGCCGGAGGATCGCATGGCGGAGGTCGCCGACGCCTTCCCCGAGGTGCGTCTCATGCCCATGGACCGCAACTGGGGCTGGGCGGGCGCCTATAACC
>CAXTWJ010000108.1:0-8170 GCA_964247925.1 uncultured Sphingomonas sp. | reverse complement strand
CGCGGGGCGCGGAAGGCCCGGCGGCGCTGCTCGCCGCCTATCGCCGCCCGCGCCCTCGCCTTGCGGAAGGCCGCGCGCTCGGTGCGATCGTTCACGCCATGAGCGATGTGTCGGACGGCCTGCTGATCGACGCGGCGCGCATGGCGGCGGCGAGCGGGCTCGCGGTGACGCTGGAGCTGACGGCCGTGCCGCTGTCGCCCGAGCTGCGGGCCTGGAACGACGACCCGCTGGTCGCGGCGACGGGGGGGGACGATTACGAGCTGCTGTTCGCGCTGCCGCCTGGCGTGACCCCGCCCGTGCCGGCGACCTGCGTCGGCCGGTTTGGCGCGGGCCGGTGGCTCTCGCTCACTCGCCATGGCGCGGCCGTGCCGTTGCCCTCGCGACTAGGCTACGAGCACGCGCCCGATTCGCTTGCCAGCACTCCCCCCGCTGCATAGGCTTGCCCCGACAGGCAGTCGGAACACCGGCGCCACCCATGGGAAGAGGGATGATAGAGGCATGACACCCGTCTATATCGCCATGCTGTGCGGCGTGCTCGCCGTGCTCTACGGCGCGTTCACGTCGAACCAGGTACTGCGCCAGCCCGCCGGTGACGTCCGAATGCAGGACATCGCCGCCGCGATCCAGGAAGGCGCCAAGGCCTATCTCGGCCGGCAATACACCACCATCGGCATCGTCGGGGCCGTCATGGCGGTCATCCTCTTCTTCACGCTGGGCGGGCTGCAGACCGTCGCTTTCCTGATCGGCGCCGTGCTGTCGGGCGTCGCGGGCTTTGTCGGCATGAACATCTCCGTGCGCGCCAACGTCCGCACGGCGGAGGCCGCGCGCACGTCGCTGCAGGGCGGCCTCACCACCGCGTTCCGCTCCGGCGCGATCACGGGAATGCTGGTCGCGGGGCTGGGGCTGCTCTCCATCGCCGGCATCTTCTGGTATCTGCTCGGGCCGGGCCGCATGGACCTGACCGTCGAGGCCGACCGCCATGTCATCACCGGCGCGCTGACCGCGCTGGCGTTCGGCGCGTCGCTCATCTCCATCTTCGCCAGGCTCGGCGGCGGCATCTTCACCAAGGCCGCCGATGTCGGCGCGGACCTGGTCGGCAAGGTCGAGGCGGGCATCCCGGAGGACGACCCCCGCAACCCCGCCGTGATCGCGGACAATGTCGGCGACAATGTCGGCGACTGCGCGGGCATGGCCGCCGACCTGTTCGAGACCTATGTCGTGACGCTCGGCCTGACGATGGTCTCCATCGCGCTGCTGGTGCCCGACGCCGCGAAGCTGTTCCAGCTGATGGCGCTGCCGCTCATGGTCGGCGGGGTGTGCATCATCACCTCCATCATCGGCACCTATTTCGTCCGGCTCGGCGCCAAGGGCTCGATCATGGGAGCGCTCTACAAGGGCTTCTGGATGACGGTGATCCTGGCCGTGCCGATGATCTACTTCGCGACCAGCTGGGTGCTGGGCGGCGATATGCGGTCGGACCTGGCGCGTTCGGCGATGGACCTGACCGGCAACGCGCTCGGCGACGAGACGGTGGCGGGGCTGGCCAGTCAGCTGCACTTCAACGGCATCGACCTGTTCTGGTGCATGATGATCGGGCTAGCGGTCACCGGCGCGCTGGTGTGGATCACCGAATATTACACCGGCACCAACTACCGCCCGGTGCGGTCGATCGCCAAGGCGTCGGAGACGGGCCACGGCACCAACGTCATCCAGGGCCTGGCGATCAGCCTGGAATCGACCGCCCTGCCGACGCTGGTCATCGTCGTCGCGGTGATCGCGACCTATCAGCTGGCCGGCATCATCGGCGTGGCGTTCGCCGCGACCGCGCTGCTGGCGCTGGCCGGCATGGTGGTGGCGCTGGATGCCTATGGCCCCGTGACGGACAATGCCGGCGGCATCGCGGAGATGGCTGGGCTGCCCGACGACGTCCGCCACCGCACCGATGCGCTGGACGCGGTCGGCAACACGACCAAGGCGGTGACCAAGGGCTACGCCATCGGCTCCGCCGCGCTCGCCGCGCTGGTGCTGTTCGGGGCGTACACGACCGACCTCGACCGCTACGCGGTGGTGCTGGGCCTCAACGTCGTGGCGGGGCAGCCGGTGGTGAACTTCTCGCTCTCCAACCCCTATGTCATCGTCGGCCTGCTGCTCGGCGCGCTGCTTCCCTATCTGTTCGGCGCGTTCGGCATGACCGCGGTCGGCCGCGCCGCAGGCCACGTCGTGGAGGACGTCCGCGCGCAGTTCAGGGACAACCCGGGCATCATGGAAGGGACCAGCCGGCCGAACTACGCCCGCACGGTCGATATCGTCACGCGCGCCGCGATCAAGGAGATGATCGTGCCGTCGCTCCTTCCCGTGCTGTCCCCCGTCGCCGTGTACTTCATCATCGCCGCCGTCGCGGGGAAGGCGCAGGGCTTCGCGTCGCTCGGCGCCATGCTCTTGGGCGTCATCGTGTCGGGACTGTTCGTCGCGATCTCGATGACGAGCGGCGGCGGCGCCTGGGACAACGCCAAGAAGTTTATCGAGGACGGCAACCACGGTGGCAAGGGCTCCGACGCCCACAAGGCGGCGGTGACGGGCGACACGGTGGGCGACCCGTACAAGGACACGGCCGGGCCTGCCGTGAACCCGATGATCAAGATCACCAATATCGTCGCGCTGCTGCTGCTGGCGGCACTCGCCGCCCACGGCGGCTGAGCAGCGAGGCAGCCAGAGCAGGGAGCGGCCGGCGATCGGGCGGGAATACGTCTCGCCCGTGTCGTCCAACGACGCAGCTTCGCCGCGGCGTGGCCTTCCATCATGATCCGAAATGGTGGAACCGCTTCATGCGATCAGAGTCGCTTGGCCGCTCATGATTCAACATATCATCCGTAAGGGCGGCGGTTCAGGACGACAGTGACGATTGCCGGTGATTCGGCGCGCCCATGCAGCGCAACAACCCCGGCAACCACCTTCACTACGGCGACAACCTCGCCGTTCTCCGCGACCACGTGGCCAGCGAGAGCGTGGACCTGATCTACCTCGACCCGCCGTTCAATTCAAACGCGACCTACAACATCCTGTTCAGGTCGCCGACCGGCACCGGCGCCGACGCGCAGATCGAGGCGTTCGAGGACAGCTGGCACTGGAACGACACGGCGGAGGACGCCTTCGACCAGGTCGCGCGCTCGGGCAACACCAAGGCATTCGACCTGCTGAACGCGATGCGCGGCTTTCTCGGCGAGAACGACATGATGGCTTATCTCGCCATGATGGCCGTGCGCCTGCTGGAGCTGCACCGCGTCCTGAAGCCGACCGGCAGCCTGTATCTCCACTGCGACCCCACCGCGTCGCATTATCTGAAGCTGCTGCTGGACGGGGTATTCGGAAAGCGGACATTCCGTCGCGAGATCGTGTGGCGCTCAGGCTGGGTCAGCGGCTTCAAGACCCGGACCCGGAACTGGGTCCGCAATCACGACACCATCTTCTACTACCTCAAAGATCCGGGCGCCGAATGGACGTTCAACAAACAGTTCGTTGCCCATGACGCGGATTATGCACGGCGCGGCGGCGGTGAGAACCCGCAGGGTAAGGCGATCGACGACGTGTGGGACGACCCCGCACTATACTCGCCCAACATCAAATCATTCTCGACCGAGAAGCTGGGCTACCCCACGCAGAAGCCGGTGGCGTTGCTGGAACGCATCATCGCCGCATCGTCGAACGCCGGTGACGTCGTCCTTGACCCATTCTGCGGTTGCGGCACCGCCGTGCACGCCGCCCAGAAGCTCAAGCGTCACTGGATCGGGATCGACATCACGCATCTGGCGATCAGCCTGATCGAGAAGCGGATGGAAGCGGCCTTCCCCGACGCGGCTTTCACCGTCGAGGGCACGCCACGCGACCTCGCCTCCGCTCAGGACCTCGCCCACCGCGACAAATACCAATTTCAGTGGTGGGCGGTATCAATGGTCGATGCCATGCCGTTCGGCGGCAAGAAGAAGGGCGCAGATGGCGGGATCGACGGCGTGATCTACTTCAAACCCGACGGCAAACGGACCGACAAAGCCATCGTTTCGGTGAAGGGTGGCGGCAATGTCGGCGTGCAGATGATCCGCGATCTCCACTCCGCGATGGAGCGCGAAAAGGCGCCCATCGGCGTGTTCATCACCGCCGCGATGCCGACCAGCGTCATGGAACGCGAGGCGGCCGCCGTCGGGCGCTTCACCGCCGAGGCGACAGGCAAAAGCTACCCGCGCCTGCAGATCATCACGCTCGCTGAGCTGTTTCAGGGCAAGCGACCAGACATCCCGCTGATCGACGCCGGTGCCGCGTTCCGCAAGGCGGGGCGGGAGGAGACGCGGCAGGATCGGCTGATCTGACTACAACACCACCGTCTCCGGCTTCGCCTGTTCCAACCCGGCGAGGATCATCGCCTCCCACACGCGCGGATCGCCGGCCGCCGCCATGGCAGAGTCGGGCTCGCGCAGCGTCTTCAGCACCGCCACCGCGTCGGGCAGATAGTCGCGCCACACCGCGTCGATGTCGCGCGACGCCGATTCCTCGTCACCGCCCGCATTGGCACTGATGCGCTGCCCCGCCAGCACGCGCGCGACCCGCTCGACGGCGGGGGTGAGGGACACGTCCATGCAAGCTCTCCCGTGTGTTCGGGGAAGCAAACGGGCGGAACGCCGAACGTATCCGCCCGCCTCCGTCCTTACCGCGCCGCCGACGCGCCCTGCCCGCGACCCGAGCCGCCACGGCCCCGGCCACCACCGCCGCCGCCGCGCCGGCTCGCATTGGCATAGGTGCGCCCGCCGGTGTTCCCGCCGCCGCCATGGGCGCTCTGGCCCGAGCCGCGGCTTGGCTGTGGCGCGTGCGTCGCGCGCGGGCGCGCCGGCCCGCGCTGCTGGCGCTCCTCGCGCGGCGCCGGATCCGCGCCGATCGCCTTCACGCGCGCCGCCTTGATCCCTTCCGCCTGGCGCATGAAGTCGTCCGGCAGCGGCCGGACCTCCACCTTCTGCCGCGTCAGCTTCTCGATGTCCTTCAGATATGGCCGCTCATCGTCCGCGCAGAACGCGACGGCGATGCCGCTCGCGCCCGCGCGTGCCGTGCGGCCGATCCGGTGGACATATTGCTCGGGCACGTTGGGCAGCTCGAAGTTGATGACGTGGCTGACGCCCGACACGTCGATGCCGCGCGCGGCGATGTCGGTCGCGACCAGGATCGGCGTCTCGCCCGACTTGAACGCGGCCAGCGCACGCTCGCGCTGCGGCTGCGACTTGTTGCCGTGGATCGCGTTCGCGGCGATGCCGTTGCCCGCCAGCAGCTTCACGACGCGGTCCGCGCCATGCTTGGTGCGCGTGAACACCAGCGCGCGCTCGATCGCCGGATCGCGCAGGGTCAGCGTCAGCAGCGCCTGCTTCTCCGCCTGGTTGACGAAGGTGACGCACTGATCGACGCGCTCGGCCGTGGTGGCGGCCGGCTTGATCGACACCGTCGCGGGATCGACCAGGAACTGCCCCGCCAGCTCGCGGATCGCGGTCGGCATGGTGGCGGAGAAGAACAAGGTCTGGCGCTTGCGGGGCACCATGCGCACGATCTTCTTGAGCGCGTGGATGAAGCCCAGGTCGAGCATCTGGTCCGCCTCGTCCAGCACCAGCACCTCGATGGTGGACAGGTTGCAATAGCCCTGCTCGACCAGGTCGAGGAGGCGGCCGGGCGTGGCGACCAGGATGTCGACGCCGCGCGACAGGTCCTGGCGGTTCTTGCCGATGGAGGTGCCGCCGAACACGGTGGCGACGCTCATGCGCGAGAACTGGCCATAGCCGCGCGCCGACTCCGCGATCTGGCTGGCGAGCTCGCGCGTCGGCGCCAGCACCAGCATCCGGCAATGGGTCGGCAGCACGCGCTTGGCGCTGGCCACGAGGCGCTGGATCGACGGCAGCACGAACGCGGCCGTCTTGCCGGTGCCGGTCTGCGCGATGCCGAGCAGGTCGCGCCCTTCCAGCACCAGCGGGATCGCGTCGCGCTGGATCGGGGTGGGCTCGCGATAGCCCTTGGCCTCGAGCGCACGGACAAGCGGCTCGGCAAGACCGAGATGGGAAAAGGACATGAAAAGACTTTCAAAGGTGCCGGGCTCGCACGCCCATGGGCGCACGAGGGGCGGGAGAGTGTGAACCCCCGCGTGATTTGGGAAGCCCTGCGACTAGCAACCGAGGCGGAGCCTGCCCGGGGCTTTGCGCCCCCGACGATCACGCTGCATGACGCCTCGATGGATGACACATGCTTCAGGACGACGGAAAAGTCAAGGTGACGCTCTCCGGCCGCTGTGCCATGGCCGCGCCATGACGGCCATCGGCATCTACGGCAGCGCGGGGCGCATGGGGCGGACGCTCGCGCTGGCGGTCGAGGCCGCGGGCGCCGCGCTCGCCGGCGGCACGGACGCGCGCGAGGATCCGGCCCCGCTCGCCCATGCGGCCGACGTGCTGGTGGACTTCTCGGTCCCGGCCGCCCTGCCCGCGCATCTGGCCGCGGCGCACGCCGCCGGCACGCCCATCCTGATCGGCACTACCGGGCTGTCGGCCGCGCACCATGCCGCGATCGACGAGGCCGCAGGAGCGATCGCGGTGCTGCAGACCGGCAACACCTCGCTCGGCGTCACCCTGCTCGCACGCCTGGTGCGCGAGGCGGCGGCGACGCTCGGCCCCGACTGGGACATCGAGATCGCGGAGATGCACCACCGGCACAAGGTCGACGCCCCGTCCGGCACCGCCTTGCTGCTGGGCGAAGCGGCGGCGGCCGGGCGTGGCGAGCGGCTGGCCGACGTGCGCGTCGATACCCGCGCGGGGCTGACCGGCGCGCGCGCGGCCAGCACGATCGGCTTCGCCTCACTGCGCGGTGGCTCGGTGGTCGGCGATCACGAAGTGATCTTTGCCGGCGAGGGGGAGCGCGTCGTGCTGGGCCATTTCGCGCAGGATCGCGTCACCTTTGCACACGGCGCGGTGCGCGCGGCGCTGTGGCTCGCCGGCCAGCCCGCCGGGCGCTACCGCATGGAGGACGTGCTGGGCCTGTGAAGCGGTCGGACGTTTTCGAGTTCTACCGCCGGCTCGCCGAGGCGGACCCGGATCCGCAGACCGAGCTTGATTGGCACAACCCCTACACGCTGCTGGTCGCCGTCGCGTTGTCGGCCCAGGCGACCGACATATCGGTCAACAAGGCGACCCGGCGGCTGTTCGATCAGGTCCAGGCTCCCACCGCGATGCTGGCGCTGGGCGAGGACGGGCTGAAAGAGCACATCCGCACGATCGGCCTCTATAACACCAAGGCGAAGAACGTGCTCGCCGCCGCGCGCATCCTGCAGGACGAGCATGGCGGGGTCGTCCCCGCCGACCGCGACGCGCTGGAGCGGCTGCCCGGCGTCGGACGCAAGACCGCCAACGTGGTGATGAACGTCGCCTTCGGGGCGGAGACGATCGCGGTCGATACCCACATCTTCCGCGTCGGCAACCGCACCGGCCTCGCCCCCGGCAAGACGCCCGACAAGGTGGAGGAGGTGCTGGTCAAGGTCACCCCCGCCCCGTTCCGCCGCCACGCCCACCACTGGCTGATCCTGCACGGGCGCTATGTCTGCAAGGCGAGACGGCCGGAGTGCTGGCGATGCATCGTCCGCGACCTTTGCGCGTTCCAGCCCAAGACCCCCGCTCCCAAGGACGCCTCATGCGAGCCGCAACACTGATCCCGCTCACGACCCTCCTGCTGATCGCGACCACGGCCGCCGACCGTCGCCGCGTACCGGAGGCGACGCCGACCGGCCCCGCCGTCAGCTGCATACCCCTGACTCAAATTCGCGAGAGCCGCGTGCGCGACGACCGCACGATCGACTTCATCATGGCCGGCCGCCAGCGCGCCTATCGCGTGACCCTGCCCCAAGCCTGCCCGGAACTCGGCTTCGAGCAGCGGTTCAGCTACGAAACGTCGCTGAGCCAGCTGTGCTCGACCGACATCATCACCGTCTTGCGTGACGCTCCCGTGTCGCGCGGGGCGTCGTGCGGCCTTGGCCAGTTCGAGCCGGTGACGCTGGCCAAGCGGTGAGGGCTGGCGCCACCGCCACCGCTTTGCTAGACGGATGGCCCAGGCACCCGTAGCTCAGCTGGATAGAGCGCTGCCCTCCGAAGGCAGAGGCCACAGG
>CAXTWJ010000107.1:7896-8270 GCA_964247925.1 uncultured Sphingomonas sp. | reverse complement strand
GCTGCGCGGCGGCCGGCGCGGTCGTGGGCACCGCCGTCGCGCTGCAGCCGGGGCGCGCCGCGACGCTGGGCTTCGGCGCCGGGTTGGTGCTGACCCTGCCCGCGCTCGCCGGCTTCGACCTGTCGCTGGGCATCGCGGCCGTGTTCCTGGGCTGTCTGGGCGCGCTCGCCCGGCGGCTGGCGCGCCACGATCTCGCCGCCGCGCTGCGCGATGCCACCCAGGCGAGCGAGGGTCGCCTCGCCACGCGCATGGTGGCCGAGTTCGAGGGCCACGGCACCGGCTGGTTCTGGGAAGCCGATCGCCACGGCCGCCTCACCTATCTGTCGGCGGCTGTCGCCCGCGAGCTGGCCGCGGGCGGCGACGGCGAGCGGCAG
>CAXTWJ010000107.1:4738-7886 GCA_964247925.1 uncultured Sphingomonas sp. | reverse complement strand
GTCCGCCCCCCCCCCCGCCCGCCCCCCTTCGGGGGCGGGGCCGGCCGCCCGGGGGGGGCCGGGGGGCGGCGACGCCCCGGTCGGGCGCGCGCTGACGGAGGTGTTCCGCGTCGATGGCGCCGCCGCCGGGACGGAGCGGACGCTGGCATTCCACCTGTCGTCGCGCACGTCCTTCACCGACTATTCGGTGTGCGCCGCCAGTTGCGACAAGACCGACCGGTGGTGGTCGATCTCCGGCCGGCCGGTACTGGACGAGGCTGGCCGCTTCGCGGGCTTCATCGGTTCGGGTTCCGACCTGTCGGAACGCCGCCGGTCGGAGGCGGAGATCACGCGGCTGGCCATGTTCGACGGGCTCACCGGCCTCGCCAACCGCCAGCGGATGCGGCTGTCGCTGGACAAGACGCTGGCGCAGCCCGCCGGCGCGTTCCGCCCGGCGGCGGTGTTCCTGCTCGACCTCGACCGGTTCAAGGCGGTCAACGACACGCTGGGTCACCAGGCGGGCGACCAGCTCTTGAAGCAGGTCGCGCAGCGGCTGCAGCGTGGCGTCGGCGATGCCGGGCTGGTCGGGCGGCTGGGCGGCGACGAGTTCGAGGTGCTGCTGCCCGGCATCAGCAGCCCGGAGGCGCTGTCGGTGCTGGCGCGTGACCTGATCGCGGCGGTCGCGCAACCCTATTTCATCGGCGGCGCGTCCATCGCGATCGGCGTGTCGATCGGCATCGCGCTGGCGGGCGTACCCGGCGACGATGCGGAAACGCTGATCCGCAATGCCGACCTGGCGCTCTACGCGGCCAAGGGCGACGGGCGCGGCGTGCATCGCTTCTACCAGCCGGAGATGCTGGTCGGCGCGCAGAGCAGGAAGCAGCTGGAGGACGACCTGCGCCACGCGGTCGGCACCGGCGCGTTTCACCTGTGCTATCAGCCGGTGGTCGCCACCGCCGACGCGCGCATCGTCGGCTATGAGGCGCTGGTCCGCTGGGACCATCCGACGCGCGGTCCCGTGTCCCCGTCCGAGTTCATCCCCGTGGCCGAGGAGTGCGGCCTGATCGGCGCGATCGGCGAGTGGGTGATGCGCACCGCCTGCATCGAAGCCGCGCGCTGGCCCAACGGCGTGCGCGTCGCGGTCAACGTGTCGCCGATTCAGTTCGCCGACCCGCAGCTGCCCGCGCTGGTCACGGGCGCGCTCGCCCGCGCCGGCCTCGCGCCCGAGCGGCTGGAGCTGGAGATCACGGAGGGCGTGTTCCTGGACGAGGACCGCTCGTCGGAGGCGATGTTCCGCGCGCTCAAGGGGCTGGGCGTCCGCCTGGCGCTGGACGACTTCGGCACCGGCTATTCGTCGCTCGGCTACCTGCGCACCGCGCCGTTCGACAAGATCAAGATCGACCAGAGCTTCGTCAAGGGTGCCGCCCAGCCCGGCAACCGCAACGCCGCGATCATCAAGGCGATCGTGACGCTCGCCGAGACGCTGGACATGGAGACCACGGCCGAGGGCGTGGAGGTCGAGGACGAGATCGAGCTCGTGCGCTCGCTCGGCTGCTCGCACATCCAGGGCTACATCTATGGCCGGCCCGCGCTGGCGGCCGACGTGCTGGCGCAGCTCGGCGCCGGCGACGGCGAAGCGATCCCGTCCGGGTTCAAGCACAGCCGCAGCCCACGCAGTTCGGTGCTGCGCTCCGCCCGTGTCGCGATCGGCGGCGCGCAGGGGGACGTGCGGATCCGCAACATCTCGGCGACGGGCGCGATGATCGACGGGCTGGAACTGCGCGAGGTGCCTGAAGGACTGAACCTCCAGATCGAGCTGCTGGAGGATCAGATGTTCGCCGCGCGCATCCGCTGGGCCCGCGACGGCCGCGCGGGAATCGAGTTCGTGGAAAGCTTCAATGTGGAACGGCTGAACGGCGCGGCGACGCGGGGGACGCGACGGCTGGCGGGGTAACGCCGCTGGCGATGCCACGCGGGCGATGGTCGTCTATTTATTTGCGTTCCCGAGCTGTTCTCTTGCCATTCGCGCAAGCCGCGGAAGTCCGTGCGTCGCGCCATCGCGAGCCGCAGAGCCGACCGTCGCGCGACCAGCCGCAGCCTCACCGCCTCATTTACCGTCTTGCGTACCGGACCCGATTAGCACAATCTCTGGGGGTTGAGTTCGGGGGTGGACCCAATAGCTGGTAAAGACGTTGTCGTTGCCGAGGTGACGGCGGGATGATCGTGCGCGTGATCCACAGGCGTGCGACGCGCTTTCCGCGCCCGCCCTGGTATGAGATGAGGCTCCGCCCCGAGTCGAACGAAGACGGAACAGACAGGAGCGGGTGCGATGGATTTCAGGGACATGGGCGACATGGCGACCGAGACGCTGGAGGTGACCGAGACCGCGACGACGAGCGCGCCGCGTGACTCGAGGGCGGTCAGCCCGCGCCCTTATGCGCTGGAGGTCGATCACGGCCGCGACGCGCTGCTCACCGATTTCGGCAAGGAGACGCTGAAGGACCGCTATCTGCTGCCGGGCGAGGGCATCCAGGACCTGTTCGTCCGCGTCGCCTCCGCCTATGCCGACGACGCCGCGCACGCGCAGCGGCTGTACGACTACATCAGCCGCCTGTGGTTCATGCCAGCGACGCCCGTGCTGTCGAACGGCGGCACCGGGCGCGGGCTGCCGATCTCCTGCTACCTCAACTCCGTTCCCGATTCGCTCAACGGCATCGTCGACACCTGGAACGAGAATGTTTGGCTCGCCTCGCGCGGCGGCGGCATCGGAACGTACTGGGGCAATGTGCGCGGGATCGGCGAGCCGGTCGGGCTGAACGGCAAGACCAGCGGCATCATCCCGTTCGTCCGCGTGATGGACTCGCTCACGCTCGCGATCAGCCAAGGCTCGCTGCGCCGCGGCTCGGCCGCCTGCTACCTCGACATCTCGCATCCCGAGATCGAGGAGTTTCTGGAGATCCGGAAGCCGAGCGGCGACTTCAATCGCAAGGCATTGAACCTCCACCACGGCGTGCTCATCCCCGACGCCTTCATGGAGGCCGTGCGCGACGGCGCCGAGTGGGTGCTGCGCTCCCCCAAGGACGGGTCGGCGCGCGGCACGGTGGACGCGCGCGCGCTGTTCCAGAAGCTGGTGGAGACGCGGCTGGCGACCGGCGAGCCGTACATCATC
>CAXTWJ010000107.1:0-4728 GCA_964247925.1 uncultured Sphingomonas sp. | reverse complement strand
GTGAACCGCACGATGCCCAAGCATCACCGCGACCTGGGACTCAAGGTCTCGACCTCGAACCTGTGTTCGGAGATCACGCTGCCGACCGGCAAGGACCATCTGGGCAACGACCGCACCGCGGTGTGCTGCCTGTCGTCGCTCAATCTCGAGACCTGGGATCAGTGGAAGGATGCGGGCGGCTTCATCGAGGACGTGATGCGCTTCCTCGACAACGTACTGCAGGATTACATCAACCGGCACGAGCCGGGCATGGAGCGCGCCGCGTACAGCGCCGGGCGCGAGCGGTCGGTCGGGCTGGGCGTGATGGGCTTCCACTCCTTCCTCCAGGCGCGCGGCCTGCCGATGGAAGGCGCGATGGCCAAATCGTGGAACCTGCGCATCTTCAAGCATATCCGCGCGCAGGCCGACGAGGCGTCGATGCAGCTCGCGATCGAGCGCGGCCCCTGCCCCGACGCGGCCGACATGGGCGTGATGGAGCGGTTCAGCTGCAAGATGGCGATCGCGCCGACCGCGTCGATCTCGATCATCTGCGGCGGCACCAGCGCGTGCATCGAGCCGATCCCGGCCAACATCTACACGCACAAGACGCTGTCGGGCAGCTTTTCGGTCAAGAACCCGTATCTGGAGAAGCTGCTGATCGCCAAGTCCAAGAACTCGGACGCGGTGTGGAGCTCGATCCTGGAGCAGGGCGGCTCCGTCCAGCACCTCGACTTCCTGAGCGCCGACGAGAAGGACACCTACAAGACCAGCTTCGAAATCGACCAGCGCTGGCTGCTCGAGCTCGCCGGCGACCGCACGCCCTATATCGACCAGGCAACCAGCCTCAACCTGTTCATCCCGGCGGACGTGGAGAAATGGGACCTGCTGATGCTCCACTTCCGCGCCTGGGAACTGGGCATCAAGTCGCTCTATTACCTTCGGTCCAAATCCGTGCAGCGCGCCGGCTTCGCTGGCGGGGTCGAGGCGGACAACACGATCGAGAAGCCGAAGTTCGAGCTGGCGACGACCGACTATGACGAATGTCTGGCCTGTCAGTGAGCAGGCGCACCCGGATTGCCTAGGCAATCCGGAAGACGCCACGGCAGGCAGCACGACCGGCGAAACTGGTCGGGTCTGACGGCGTGGCCTGGATGAGCGATGAACCGATGCCGACTTCCCTCACCCTGCCGGCCCTGCGGGCCTCCCTCCCTCTCCCGCAAGGGGAGAGGGAGCAGCGGTCACGCCTCTTCTTCCAGCGTCACCGCGTTGGCGCCGGTGGCGCTCAGCCGCACGGTGCCGTCCTCGACCTCGGCGACCAGGCCGATCGAGATGTAATGGTGCTTCTGCCCCTGCCCGTCTTCTGTCGAAGGGCTGTCATTCTTGGTCAGCTTGATGCGGTCCCCCTCGACCTTGTCCACCGTGCCGACATGGGTGCCGTCGGCGCCGATGACCTCGGCATGCTCCTGGATCTGGCTGATATCGACCATGTTCAATCTCCTTCGTGGATGACGGGGGCGAAACGCACGTCGCGGAAGTTGGTCGCATGAGGTGGCAGGTCGCCATCATGTTCGCCGTCGCCGTCGCGCTCGCGCTGATCGGCGCCGGGCTGCTCATGGCCCTGCTGCGGCCGAGCGGCCCGGCCAAGATCTATGTGTTCCGCATGGCCGGCATCATGCTGGTCGCCGCCGGCATCGTGCTCGCCTTCTCCGCCGAGGCCATGTGGCGGTGGAGCGTGGAGCCGTGATCCGTCTTGGCCCCCTGCTCGGCACCGCCGGGCTGCTCGTCGCGGGCGTGCTGCTCGTCGCGCTGGGCCTCTACGCGCAGCGGAGCCGCCCCCTCGCGTGGTTCAGCGGCGACCGCCTCGCGCTCCATGGCCTGGCCGACCTCGTCCTTGGCCTGGTCATCACCATCGGCGCCTTCATCCACATCGCTACCCTTCTCTCGGAGTAACCCACATGTCCCTCCTCCAAGCCTCCAAGCAGTATAAGCCGTTCGAATACCCGTGGGCGTTCGAGTTCTGGAAGCGTCAGCAGCAGCTCCACTGGCTGCCCGAGGAGGTGCCGCTGGGCGAGGATTGCCGCGACTGGGCGCAGAAGCTGACCGACCACGAGCGCAACCTGCTCACCCAGATTTTCCGCTTCTTCACTCAGGCCGACGTCGAGGTGCAGGACTGCTACCACGAGAAATACGGCCGCGTGTTCAAGCCGACCGAGATCAAGATGATGCTGACCGCGTTCAGCAACATGGAGACGGTGCACATCGCCGCCTACAGCCACCTGCTCGACACGATCGGCATGCCCGAGAGCGAGTACGGCGCCTTCCTCGACTATGCCGAGATGAAGGACAAGCACGACTATATGCAGAACTTCGGCGTCGACAGCGACGAGGACATCGCGCGCACGCTGGCCATGTTCGGCGGCTTCACCGAAGGCGTGCAGCTGTTCGCCAGCTTCGCGATGCTGATGAACTTCCCGCGCTTCAACAAGATGAAGGGCATGGGCCAGATCGTCACTTGGTCGATCCGCGACGAGTCCCTCCACTGCGAGGGCATCATCAAGATGTTCCACACCTTTTGCCAAGAACGCCAGTGCCTGACCAAGGCGGTGAAGGACGACATCGCCGATGTATGCCAGACGACGATCCGGCTGGAGGATAATTTCATCGACCTCGCCTTCGAGATGGGGCCGGTCAACGGCATGACGCCCAAGGAAATCAAGAAGTACATCCGCTACATCGCCGACTGGCGGATGGGCCAGCTGGGGCTGAAGCCGATCTACATGATCGACGAACACCCCCTCCCCTGGCTGGCGCCGATGCTGAACGGGGTGGAGCACGCCAACTTCTTCGAACAGCGCGCGACGGAATATTCGAAAGCGGCGACGCGCGGCCAGTGGAACGAGGTATGGGACTCGTTCGACAGGCGCCAGAAGGCGAAGGCCGGGCCGGCGGCGAACGAGGATGTGGAGCTGGGCGCCGATATGTTCGGGCACGCGGGCGTGGCGGCGGAGTGAATGCGGGCGACCTGCTCCGGCGCAAGCTGGAGCAGGGGCCTACGGAGAGTTGCGGTGCCGCACAGCTGTTCAGTCGAACGACGTGGCGAAACTGGTAAGTGGCTGTTTATTGTCCCGTAATTGCAGTTCACCGTTCATACGCGTCAAGGCAATGCCAATGGCTTCTTTAGCTATCAGCCTGCTCACCCCCGTCCTTGTTGTTGTCCGGCCAAGGGCGGTTGGAAAACCACCAGCCAAGGCCACGCCTGCCCACAAACCGAGGGTTGCTAGACATCCGGGCCGACACGATATTTCGGGCATTCTTCTCGGGTAACGGATGTCCGAGCTTGTATAGCTGTTCCGCGATCGCGCCCGTGTGGACCGGGCCGCCAACTTGCTCCATGAGGTCTGCGGCGATACGATCCGTTACAGCCATAGCGGAACCAGCCCTTGGCTGATTATCCGATCCTTCTCTCGAGGCACCACGAACTGCATAGCGGTCGCGTTCGAATTCCTCGTACGCACGCAGGGCTTGTAACAGCTCGACCATCACACGCCGACGGCCGTCAAGGGCAACGATTTCCGCTTCGAGCTCTTGGATGCTGGGCATGATACCGTCCTTTCACAAGAACCTTAGAATGCCAACGTCACAAGTTCCATAGAAAATACCCTGGGTCGTGTAACGCGCCAGGAAAGCGCTTGACCGGTCCCATTCTCGTGCATAGGACGTGGCTAACGGTGAGGTGGGCGAGTGGTTAAGCCAGCCGCCTCAAAAACGGCCAATGCGGGGTGGTACCTGCATCGTGGGTTCGAATCCCACCCTCACCGCCACCTTTCTTGATTTAGTAACCAGCTAGGGTTATTACTGCCTCGCCCACTACCTGTACCACCGGCTTTACGTCGAGGTAGCGAGCGTCTTGACCCGTAGCGGTCAGGTGGCGGTGAGAATCTGCTAGGCCGTCCTGAGCAATTGGGACGGCCGAACCGTTTAACATACAGGTTTATAGCAGCTTATTAATTGGCGAATTGTCGCCAAGGCTAATTCGCCAGCGGGTGCTGCCGAGACGAGTGCACGACGGTCAGCGCGTCGATGCTGCTTTCAGACGCGATCGCGTACACAATGATGGAGGGCAGCCCCGTCACGGAGAACTAACGCGTGCCATCGATGCGCCCGCGCTTGCCCAAATGCGGAGCTGCCAAACATTTCCGCCGTCTGCACGATCCTAGCGATTGTCAGGTCGCGGCCCGCTCGTTGTCGCGCGCGATCCAGTCCCGGATCAGCTCCAGAAGGTCCCACGCCTGCAACGTGACTTAACGTTTAACGCTGAGGTCGCGCCATACTTGCTCCATCGGAGTCATACCGCTCGATCGCGACTCTGGCTCAGCTCATGCTGTGCTTTCGCGCGCACGAACGCATAGTGTTGGGCATCATCAGGTTTGCCCTGATCCGGATCGGCCAATTCTCCCCTCGCGCGTAGCCATGCAATCTTTCAACCTGATACGCCATCATTCTCGATGAGGTTGCCCGACAGCCTACCGCCGCCGGTCCCGCTCCACCTCCCCGACCCGAGCCCGCCGCGTCGGCGCGTTAAAGTCCGGCGGCTTGTCTGCGACCCAGCGCAGGAAGCGGCCCACATCGTCGCGCGCCCGCAACGCCGCCGGGTCGGCATAGGTCCGCGCCAGCTCGGCATTGCCGACCAGCGCATGGATCGTGCGGTGGCAGATCGGGTGGACGGGGGCCGTCACGCGGCCGCCTTCG
>CAXTWJ010000106.1:0-8288 GCA_964247925.1 uncultured Sphingomonas sp. | reverse complement strand
CCCCTGCCCTGGATGATGACCCTGCCCTCCATCGCCGCCTCCAACCTGGAGCGGCAGAACAAGCTGACCGACGCGGCCATGGCCGACGTGATCGCGTACACCCGCGGCGAATACCTGCACGACATCATGGCCGGCCGCTCCGCCCCGGGCGCGAAGCGCGACGCGACCAGCGACGGCGCGAGGTCGTCGCCCGTGGGCAGGTAACCGGGGCCGTCGCGCGTCACGCCGAGCGGCCGGCCGGTCGCGTCGATCCTGAACCGGAACGTGACCGTCCGCGCCGGGTCCGCCGACCAGCTCAATCCGGCGTACGGTGCCCTGAGCACCGCGAACCGTTCGGCCGCGCCCGCGCAGCGCACCTCGCCCGGCGTCCAGGTCAGCAGCGCAGGATCCGCCGGCGAGGGTGCCGAGGGCAGGACATGGATGATGGGGGGCGGTGGCAGCTGAACGGGCATCGATGGCGCATCCTCACACGGCCGTGCGGCCATAATCCTGTCTGGTGACAGGATGACTCGACGACAGCCCGCCGTCGACCGCGATCGCCTGGCCGTTGACGTAGCTGGCGTCGTCGGAGGCGAGGAACAGCGCCACGCGCGCCAGTTCCTCGGGCTGCGCGCCGCGCTTCAGCGGATTGAGCCGGCCGACACGGTCCAGCTTGCCGGCGTCACGCGCATAGTCGAAGGTCGGCCGGGTCATCCCCGTCTCGGTCAGCCCGGGGCAGATCGCGTTGACGCGCACGCCCGAGCCGCTGAGCTGCTGCGCCGACACCTGGGCCAGGTTGATGACCCCGGCCTTGGACGCCGAATAGGCGGGCGACCCCGCGCCCGACCGGATGCCCGCGACGCTGGCGGTCAGCACGATCGCGCCGCCACCCCGCTTCGCGATCTCCGGCGCGGCGTGCTTGATCGCCAGATACGGTCCGATCAGGTTGACGCGCAGCACCTCCGTGATCAGCTCGATCGAGGTGTCGAAGATGTTCGCCATCCCGCCGGAGATGCCCGCGTTGGCGAACATGACGTCGAGTCCGCCGAACCGGTCGAGCGCGAGCTGGACGATGCGCTGAACGTCCTCCTCCGTGCCCGCGTCCATCTGCACGCCGAGCGCCGCGCCGCCCGCGTCCAGGATGGCCCGCGCCGTCGCTTCCGCGCCGTCGGTCCGGTCGGCGCACACCACCTGCCCACCTTCCGCCGCGAACAGCGTCGCCGCCGCGCGGCCGATGCCCGAGCCCGCGCCGGTGACGATGATCGCTTTACCCTGAAACCGCATAGCCTCTTCCCGTCCGTGTCGAGCGAAGTCGAGACACCTTGCCGGGCGGATCGGCCCCTGGCCCGTCCCTCGACTTCGCTCGGGACGAACGGTGGAGAGATCAGATTGTCACGCCTCCATCGATCACCATCGCCTGCCCGGTCATGAAGCCGCTCGCGGAGCTGGCCAGGAACACCACCGCGCCCGCGATCTCGTCCGGTTCACCAATGCGACGTAACGGCACCCGCGCGTTCGCGTCGGCGATGCGCTGCGGGTCTTCCCACAGCGCGCGGGCGAAATCGGTGCGGATCAGCCCGGGCGCGATGCAGTTGACGCGCACGCCGTCCGGCCCGAACTCATGCGCCAGGTTGCGCGCCAGCTGCATGTCGGCCGCCTTGCTGATGCAATAGGCGCCGATCACGGTCGAGCCGCGCAGGCCGCCGATCGAGGACACGATCACGATCGAGCCGTCCCGCCGCTCGCGCATCCCGGGCGCGACCATGCCGATCAGCCAATGGTTGGAGACGATGTTGTTGTCGAGGATTTTGCGGAATTGCTCGTCCGCGATCCCCGCCTGCGGCCCGTAATAGGGATTGGACGCGGCGTTGCAGACCAGGCAGTCGATCCGCCCAAACGCGCCGATGGTTTCATCGACCAGATGGCGGAGCGCCGCCTTGTCCGATATGTTCGCCGCGACCGCGATCGCGGTGTCCTTTCCGAACCGCGCGTTGATCTCTGCCGCGACCGCGTCACACGCGTCCTGCTTGCGCGACGAGATGACCACCCGCGCGCCCTGCTCCGCACACGCGATCGCCGAGGCCTTGCCGATCCCGCGCGACGAGCCGGTGATGAGGACCGTGCGCCCGGTCAGGTCGAACTGGCTCACGCTCCCGCCTTTTGCGCGAACGTCCAGCTCGCCGCCGCGAGCCGGTGAACCCCGGCCGCGCTCCGCTCCGCCTGCGCGCTCGACGCGGTGCCCTCGACGATGCGCTTCTTGATGCCCTGGACGATGCCGGTCAGGCGGAACAGGTTGTACGAGAAATACCAGTTGAGGTCCGGCACCCCGTCGCGCCCGGTCGCGGCGCAGTAACGCTCGACCATGTCGTCCAGCGTCGGGATGCCGCTGTCGCCGCCGGCGACGCCCATCACGCCCGACCGTCCCTCCGGCTGCGTCACCCAGCTCATCAGGAAGTAGGAGAAGTCGGCGAGCGGGTCGCCCAGTGTCGAGAGCTCCCAGTCCAGCACCGCGATGACGCGCGGCTCGCGAGGGTGGAAGATCATGTTGTCGATGCGGTAGTCGCCATGGACGATGCTGGTGCGCGTCTGTTCGGGCACGGTGCGGGGCAGCCATTCGATCAGCCGCTCGACCTCCGGCATAGCCTCCGTCTCGCTGGCGCGGTACTGGCGGGTCCAGCGTTCGACCTGGCGGGCGAAATAATTGCCGGGCTTGCCATAGTCGCCCAGCCCCGCCGCTTGCGGGTCGGTATTGTGGAGCGCCGCAAGCGTATCGCACATCGCGTCATAAAGGCCCGTCCGCTCGGCGGGCCGGTAGTCGGGGAGCGTTCCGTCCCACAGGTTGCGCCCATCGGCCAGCCCCATGACGTAGAACATCGCGCCGATCACGCGCTCCTCGGTGCACAGGCCATAAGGTTTCGCGACGGGGAAGCCGGTCGGGTACAGGCCCGCGATCAGCCGGTATTCGCGATCGACCGCGTGGGCGGACGGCAGCAGTTTCCCGAAGGGCTTGCGGCGCAGGACGTAGGCGCCCGATGCTGCGTCGATGCGATAGGTCGGGTTGGACTGCCCGCCCGCGAACTTGGCGTAGGTCAGCGGGCCGGTGAACCCGGCGACGTTGGCCTCCATCCAGCCAGTGAGTGCCGCCTCGTCGAGCCGGTCCTTGTTGGCGACGGGGATTGTCTGGGTCATGCGACGGCTCCGTCACGCATCGAAGGTGATCACCGATCGCGTGGTGTCGCCTTTGCGCAGCTCGTCGAACGCGTCGTTGATCCGCTCCAGCGGCATCCGGTCGGCGATGATCGTGTCGAGGTCGAGCAGCCCGCGCTGGTAGAAATCGACCAGGCGCGGGATATCGACGGGGAAGTGATTCCGGCCCATGAGCGCGCCCTGCACCGTCTTGTCGGCGAGCAGGTCCAGCGCCGACAGCCCGACCGTCTCGCCGAGCGGCATCATGCCCAGGATCGTCGCGGTGCCGCCGCGGCGCAGCACCTTGACCGCGGTCGCGGCGGACTGCGGCCGGCCGACCGCCTCGATCGCGTGGTGGACGCCGCCGCGGCTGACCTCCACCACCTGGTCCGCCGCCGTGTCCGACAGCGCGTCCACCGTGTGGGTCGCGCCCAGCACGGTCGCAAGCTCCCGCTTCTCGGGTACCGGATCGACCGCGATCACCTTGCCGGCGCCCGCGATCCGCGCGGCGTTGATCGCGGCGAGCCCAACCCCGCCGCAGCCGACGACGCACACCGTCTCGCCGGGCACGACCCGGGCGGCGTTGAAGATCGCGCCCGCCCCCGTCGTCACCGCGCAGCCCAGGATGGCGGCGCGATCGAGCGGCATCTCGCGGTCGATCGCCACGCAGGCGTGCTCGTGGACAAGCATCTGTTCGGCATAGGCGGACAGGTTGAGCATCTGCGCGATCGGCCTGTCGCCCAGCATCAGCCGGGGCGCGCTGCCGCGCGGCCGCTTCACGCTCGCGTCGATGCACAGGCTCATGCGCCCGGTGACGCAGAACTCGCATTGCCCGCAAAAGGCGGACAGGCAGGTCACGACATGGTCGCCGACCTTCACCGTGCGGACCTCGTCGCCCACCGCCTCGACCACGCCCGCGGCCTCATGGCCGGGGATGCCGGGCAAGGGATGCGGATAGGCGCCATCGACGAAATGGAGGTCCGACCGGCACACGCCGCAGGCATGGGTGCGGATCAGCACCTCATGCGCCAGCGGCTTGTCAATGGTGACGTCCTCGATCGCGAGGGGCGTCTTGGCTTCAAACAGGACGGCCGCTTTCATCGCCTCAGCGCGCCGCCGCCATGTCCCCCGACGACGCGCGGTCGTTGGTCGCGCGATAGTCGCCATATTTGCCGAACTCGTTGCGCGCGATCGAGCGGTTGTGGACCTCGTCCGGGCCGTCGGCGAATCGCAGCGTGCGCAGCGACGCCCAGGCGCTCGCCAGCGGGAAGTCGCCGGACACGCCACCCCCGCCATGCGCCTGGATCGCGTCGTCCAGGATCTGCAGCGCCATGGTCGGGGCCGCGACCTTGATCATCGCGATCTCCAGCTGGGCCGACTTGTTGCCCGCCCGGTCCATCATGTCGGCGGCCTTCAGGCAGAGCAGCCGCGTCATCTCGATGTCGATGCGCGCGCGCGCGATGCGCTGTTCCCAGACCGACTGGCTGGCGATCGTCTTGCCGAACGCGACGCGGCTCATCAGCCGCTTCGCCATCAGCTCGATCGCGGTCTCGGCGACGCCGATCGTCCTCATGCAGTGATGGATACGCCCCGGCCCAAGCCGCCCCTGCGCGATCTCGAAGCCGCGCCCCTCGCCCAGCAGCACGTTCTCGACCGGCACGCGCACGTCCTTCAGCTCGACCTCGCCATGGCCGTGCGGCGCGTGGTCATAGCCATAGACGGACAGCATGCGCCGGATCGTCACGCCCGGCGTGTCCATCGGCACGATTATCTGCGACTGCTGCTGGTGACGCGAGCCCTCGAAACTGGTCTTGCCCATTACGATCGCGACGGCGCAGCGCGGGTCGCCGACCCCGCTCGACCACCATTTCACGCCGTTGATGACGTAATGATCGCCGTCGCGCTCCATGCGCGTCTCGATGTTGGTCGCATCGGACGAGGCGACCGCCGGCTCCGTCATCAGGAAGGCGGAACGGACCTCGCCGTTCATCAGCGGCCTGAGCCAGCGTTCTTTCTGCTCGCGCGTGCCATAACGGTGAAACACCTCCATATTGCCGGTATCCGGCGCCGAGCAGTTGAAGCATTCGGACGCCCAGCCGATCTTGCCCATCTCCTCCGCGCACAGCGCGTATTCGAGGTTGGTGAGCTGCGTGCCCTCGAACGCGAAGCTGTCATCGACATGGGTCTGGCCGGAGTGCGGCGGCATGAAGAAGTTCCACAGCCCCGCGGCCCGGGCGCGTTCCTTCACCTCCTCGATGACGGGAATCACCTTCCACCGCTCACCCGACTGGACCTGCTCGACATAGTCGCCGTCGCGGGGGCTGATCTCCCGGGCGATAAAATCGCGCACGCGGTTTCGGAAATAGGTTTCGCGCTCGCTCAGCGTGAAGTCCATGACACCCTCTCTGTCCGTTTCCGCACGGCTGTAAAGCGTACCCCGTTTTCGGTAAAGCCGATACCCGGCCTTTATCGCGGGCGCCGGATAAAACACTGGAGCTTCCAAAAGGGCGTGATACGCTCCTGGTCATGAGAGGGGAACAGGTGGGAGCCGACATGGGTGGGGAGACCGCGCGCTTTCGCCAGAAGCGCGACGCGATCCTGGCCGCGGCGGCCGAGGCGATCAACGAACAGTCGGCCAAGGGCATGACCTTCGCCGACGTGGCGCGCCGCGTGGGGCTGAACACCACCAGCGTCACCTATTATTTCAAGCGCAAGGAAGATCTGGCCGCCGCCACCTTCGAACATACGCTGCAGTGCCTGCTGGAGATGCTGGACACCGCCGCGCGCGAGGATACGCCGGCAGGACGCGTCGCCCGTTTCGTGCGGCTCAACATGGCGCGCCTGGGTCGCATCGGTGCCGGGCAGGACCGTCCGCTCGCCGTCCTTTCCGACCTGCGCGCGACGGAAGAGCCGGTGCGGGCGAGGCTGATGGCGGGGTGGCGGGAAGTGTTCCGGCGAACGCGCGCGCTGTGGGGCGACGCCGCCGACCGCGCCGCCAAGGACCTGAACGGCGCCCGCGCGCATGTGCTGCTGGAGAACAGTTTCTGGTTATCGGTGTGGCTGCGCCGTTACGAACCCGGGCAATATGACCGAGTGGAGGCGCGGCTGATCGACGTGCTCACCCACGGCATCGCCGGGCCGGGCGCGACCTGGGCGCCGTTGATGCTGGACCTCCGGCATGAAGAGGCGGAGCCGGGCCGCGCGCAGTTCCTGCTCGCGGCCACGCGCCTGATCAACGAGCTCGGCTATCGCGGCGCGTCCGTGCAGCGGATCGCGTCGGAGCTGAACGTGACCAAGGGCAGCTTCTATCACCACCTCGATGCCAAGGATGAACTGGTGGCCGCCTGCTATCGTCGCTCGTTCGACACGATCGGCGACGCGCAGATCGCCGCCGATGCGGCCGGCGGCACATACTGGCGACGATTGTCGAGCGCGGTGGCGACGCTTCTGGACGTCCAGTTCGCCGAGCGCGCGCCGCTGCTGCGAACGACGGCGCTGTCGGGCCTGCCGCTGGACGTGCGCGCGGCGATGGTCGATCGCTCCGATCGCATCGCGCGCCGCTACGCCGGCACGATCATGGACGGCGTGGCGGAGGGCTCATGCCGGCCCGTCGATGCGCTGATCGCGGCGCAGACGCTGATGGCGCTGCAGAACGCGGCGTTTGACATGAGGAAGTGGGCAGGCACGATGCCGCGCGCGCGGGCGATCGCGCTGTACGCCTCCACGCTGCTGTTCGGGATGTTCGACGATCGCGTGATCGCCTGATGGTCGACTAATATGCGTTTAGCCGCGCGAAGCGCTCGCGGTGGTAGGCCGCGTTGCCCCACATCGCCTCCAGTACCGCCGAGCGTTTGAGGTACAGCCCCGCGTCATACTCGTCGGTCATGCCGATGCCGCCGTGCAACTGCACGGTCTCGCGGCTGACCAGCTTCGCCGTGTCGGACGCGATCGCCTTGGCGAGGCTGACGGCCTGATCGAGGTCGGAGCGGCCGGCGTCGATCGCCTCCAGCGCCGCCTCCACGACCGAGCGCATCAGCTCCAGCTCCGTGAACATCCTCGCCATGCGGTGCTGCAGCGCCTGGAAGGTGGACAGCGGTTGGCCGAACTGCACGCGCGTCTTCAGGTAATCATTGGTCTGCGCGAAGGCCGCCTCCGCCAACCCCAGCATCTCCGCGCAGGTGAGCGCCGTCGCGCGATCGACGATCGCGGCCGTCAGCTCCGGCCCGCCGAGCCGGATGGCGGGCGCGCCATCGAACACGATGTCGGCATGGCTGCGCGCGTCGGCCATGACGCGCGGGGCGCGCGTGACCCCCTCCTCGCCCGCGACCAGATACAGCCCGTCGGGCGCGGCGACGACGAACAGCGTCGCCGCGTCCCCTTCCGCCACGAACCGCTTGGTGCCCGTCAGCCGGCCGCCCTCGACCGTCGTGGCCAGGTTCGCCGGATCGTGCAGCGGGCCTTCATCCACCGCCAGCGTCGCCACGATCTCGCCCGCCGCGATGCGCGGCAGCCACTCGGCCTGGGCGTCCTCGTCGTCGCCTAGCGCGATCGCCGTCGCTGCCGGCCCTATCGACGCCAGCGGCGAGGCGGCCAGGTTACGCCCCAGCTGCTCGATGACGAGACCCAGCGACAGATAGCCAAAGGCGGAGCCGCCATGCTGCTCCGGCACCACCACGCCCGCCCAGCCCATCTCGCCGATGGTTGCCCATGCCTGCCGGTCATAGCCTTCATGCGGAGCGGCGGCGCGCAGCTTGCGGAACGCGGTGACGGGCGATTCATTGTCCGCCCATTCGCGCGCCATGTCGCGGAGCATCGTCTGTTCGTCGTTGAGAACGGCCATCTTCTTCCCTCTTCATCCCGCGGCCGTTCGCCCCCACCGGGGACTGAGCGGAGGCGAGGGCCCGTATCGCAGGGTCCCGCCCGGAACTCTGTCCCTCGATGCGCCACGTCGACTTCGCTCGATGGCCACTCAGGACGAACGGGGTGGTGGTGTCGTATGCCAGGATCGCAAGGCGGGCGGGGATCCGTCGCTGCCGGTCCCCGCCTCTTCCCTCTCTCCAACCCCTATTTGTGATACAGCATACCGAGGATGCGCTTGGCGCTCACGTTGTTATGGATCTAGG
>CAXTWJ010000105.1:1938-8298 GCA_964247925.1 uncultured Sphingomonas sp. | reverse complement strand
CGCCTGCACCCACAGCCGTGCCAGCGCCAGCGCGAGCGGGTCGGCGCCGTGATCGGCCGGGGCGCGCAGGCCGAGCGCCAGCACGTCCTCCCCCGCCAGCGGCACGAAGCGCAGATCGGCCGCCGGCATCACCTCGCTTGCCTGGCCGCTGAGCGCATCGTGCTGCAGCGCCCAGTTCGCCGCGGCCGCGTCGAGCGGGGCAAGGCCGGTGCGCTTGGCCGCCAGGTCGTCGCCCCGCACGAGCGCCGCCTCGCGGTAGCGGTCGCGCAGGAAACCGAGCGCGGCCGCGTCCAGCGCGGCGCGATCGGTTGCCCTGGTCAGCAGGTTGCCGAACGCGGCTTCCGCCTCGCTCTGATCGGCGCGCGCCTCCGCCTCCAGCTCGCGGGCGCGCAGCGACGAGGCGAGCCGGCTGGTGACGACCGCCACCGCGAACAGCACCACGAACGCGGCGACGTCACCCACGCCATGGATGCGCAGCGAATAGCGCGGCTCCAGCAGATAGTAATTATAGCAGAAGGCCGCGAAGCCCGCGCTCGCCAGCCCCGCCCCCAGCCCCGCGCGCGCCGAGACCCAGAGCACGGGCAGGAGGTAGAGCAGCCCGGCGGCCGCCGGCCCGATGCGCAGCACCTCCACCGCCGCGGCGGCCGTGATCAGCGCGATCAGCACGATCGCGGCGAGCGCGCGGATAAAGGCGGCCCATTGCTCGCGCCTCGTCGCGGCGGCGGTGGTCACAGCTCCACCTGCGCGCCCAGCTCCACCACGCGGTTGGGCGGAATGCCCATGAAGCTGGTCGGATCGGCGGCGTTGCGGTAGAGGAAGGCGTAGATCGGCATCGCCCAGGCCGGCATCCGCGACTGGCGCGCGCGGCGCAGCGTGTTGCGCCCGACATAGAAACTGGTGCCACCCGGCTGCTGGAGCGCGTCATAGTCGCGCGCCAGGTCGCTCGGCACATCGACGCGGTCCATATAGCCATAGGACAGCGTGCCGCGCGTGAAGCGGTCATCGACGCGCTCCAGCGACAACCGCTCCTCGACCGGGATGGTCGGTTGCTCGGCCACCTCGATCTTGAGCAGAAGGTTGCGCGCGTGAAGCGCCTTGGCGTGCTTCAGGCTGTGCAGCAGCGCGCCCGGCGCCTTGCTGTTGTCCTGCGTCAGGAACACGGCCGTGCCCTCCACGATCGGTGGCGGGCGCCGCTCCAGGCTGCCGGCGAGGTCGCCGATCGGCACGGCATGGCCCTCGATGCTGGCGAGCGCCGCGCGCCGGCCCGCCATCCAGCTCCAGATCACCACGCCCATGGCGGCCGCCACCATCAACGGCACCCAGCCCCCTTCCGCCACGCGCAGGATGTTCGCGCCGAAGAAGACGAGGTCGAGGACGAGCAGCGGCAGGATGAACAGCGCCGACCAGATCGGGTCCCATTTCCAGCACTTCCACAGGATCACGAAGGCCAGGCAGGTGGTGACCACCATCGTGCCGGTGACCGCGATGCCATAGGCGGCCGCCATCGCCGCGCTGGTGCGGAACGCGAGCACGAGCGCGACGACGCCGACCAGCAGCAGCCAGTTGATCGCGGGCATGTAGATCTGCCCGCGCGCATCCGCCGCGGTCTGCAGGATGCGCATGCGCGGCAGCAGGCCCAGCGCGATCGCCTGGCTGGTCAGCGAATAGGCGCCGGTGATCACCGCCTGGCTGGCGATGATCGTCGCCGCCGTCGCCAGCGCGACCAGCGGCGCGCGCCAGCTGTCGGTCGCCATCAGGAAGAACCAGTCCGCGTTGGCGAACGGATGGCCCGCGGCCTGCGCGCGCTCCAGGGAGGCGAGCGCCAGCGCGCCCTGCCCCAGATAGTTGAGCGTCAGCGCCGGCCAGACGAAGCCCAGCCAGCCGATCTGGATCGGCCAGCGCCCGAAATGGCCCATGTCGGCGATCAGCGCTTCCGCGCCCGTGACGGTCAGGAACACCGCGCCCAGCACGAACAGGCCCAGCGTGCCGTGCGAGGTCAGGAACGCGACGCCGTGCCACGGCCCGAACGCCGCCAGGATCGCCGGCTCGTCCGCGATGTGGCGCACGCCGATGGCGGCGATGACGACGAACCAGAGGACGCAGACGGGGCCAAAGGCGCGCGCGACCTTCGCGGTGCCGCGCGCCTGCACCGCGAACAGCGCGACCAGGATGCCGATCGTGATGCCCAGCGTCACCGTCGGCGTGATGACGGGCGCGGCGGCGGGCACGCTTTTCAGCCCCTCCACCGCCGACAGCACGGACAAGGCCGGCGTGATGATCGCGTCGCCGTAGAACAGCGCCGCGCCGGTCGCGCCCAGCAGCAGCACGAGGGGCCAGCGCCCGCCGGTCGCGCGACTGGCCAGCGCCATCAGCGACAGCACGCCGCCCTCGCCGTGATTGTCCGCGCGGGTCAGGAACAGGACGTATTTGACCGTGACCACGATGATCAGCGCCCAGAGCGCGAGGCTGAGCACGCCCACGATGTCGGCCGCGCCCACACCCGCGCCGGGCAGCTGCGCCAACGCCTCGCGAAAGGCGTAGAGCGGGCTTGTGCCGATGTCGCCATAGACGACCCCGATCGCGCCCAGCGTCAGGAGCGCAAGGCCGGAGCGGCCGGGCGTGTGTGGGTCGGTCATGCTTTTCTCCCGCGCGTGCGACTGTGTCAGGTGTGGACGATCGCGTGAAGAGGCAGGGCCTGAACAGACGCGCGCGCGTAAAGAAGCCGTGAAAAGGCGGAAACGATGAGTTGCCGGCGGCGATCGTCGTAAACGGGTCGCATCGGACGCGCGGACGTGCCACCTTGCGCCAGATCAACAACGGGAGGATCACTCATGCGCGCCCTTGCCCTCGCCACGCTGCTGCTCGCCGCGCCGGCCCTGTCTCCGCTCGGCGCCCAGCTGCCGACCACGCCACCGGGCAAGCCCGATCCCGCGCTCGCCACCGCCGGCAGCTACCATGTCGATGGCGGGCACACGCAGGTGCTGTTCACGGTCAATCACATGGGGTTCAGTCAGTATACTGGCCAGTTCACCCAGCCGACGGGCAGCCTGACGCTGGACCCGAAGAACCCCGCGCGATCCCGGGTCACGATCACCTTTCCCATCGACAAGGTCTCCACCACCGTGGCCGCGCTGGACGCGCACCTGAAGACACCCGACTTCTTCGACGCCGCGAAATATCCTGCGGGCACGTTCGTATCGACCGGGATCGTCGCGCATGGTCGCACGGCGACGATCACGGGCAACCTCACGCTGAAGGGCGTCACGAAGCCGGTGGTGCTGAACGCCACCTTCGTCGGCGCCGGCCAGGGCGTCATGGGCGCCAGGAAGACCAATGTCGGTTTCCACGCCACGACGACGATCAGGCGGTCCGACTGGGGCGTGAGCTATGGCATCCCGATCGTGTCGGACCAGGTCGAGCTGGTGATCAACGCCGCGTTCGAGGCGGACTAGGTCCTAAGCCGGGGCGAGCAGGTCGATGAAGGCGTCGCGGATCTCCGGCGACGCCCACCGGAGCATCTGGCGCAGGCGGTCGTCGATCTCGTCCGCCCGCTCGCCCCGGCGCCGGTCGGCCCGGCTCCAGGTGCCACACTCCCGCTCGGCGACCTCGCCGTCGCGCACCACCTCCACGTCGCGGTGACGCGGGTCCAGCATGATGCGGCGGAACGTCTCCCGAACGCTGGCGGACGGCCCTTCCAGCACCTGCACGAAGCGACGGCCGTCGCTCAGCAGCAGCCCCGTCACGCCGTCGATCGCATTATTGTGGCGCGACGCCTCGTAAATCGGGTCCAGCGCCTCGCCCCGCTCCGACGTGGCCAGGCTGACATAGAAAAGCTGACGAAACACAGGTCCGCCTAGCTCATGTCGCGGAACGCTCCTATTACCTGCATCAAAGGGGTGGGGCATGGGACAGGCGGAGGACAGGCCGGGCGTGGCGCGCGTCGAGGCGTTCTCGGACGGCGTCGTCGCGATCATCGTCACGATCATGGTGCTGGAGCTGCACCCGCCGGCGGCGGCGGGGCTGACGCGGCTTCTGCCGCTATGGCCGGTGTTCGTCGCCTACATCCTCTCCTACGCCTATGTCGCGATCTACTGGGTCAACCATCATCGCCTGTTCGGGCTTGCGACGCGCGTCACCAATGGGTTGCTCTGGTCCAACATGCTGCTGCTGTTCCTGCTCAGCCTGATACCATTCTCGACCGCTTATCTGGGCGAGCAACATTTCAGCCGGGCGGCGACGCTCCTCTATCTCGTGTCGCTGCTGCTGCCGGCGCTGGCCTATACCTGGCTGCAGGGTACCATCCGCGTGGCGGGCGAGGACGACGCGGGAGCGGCCGCCTATCACCGGTCGAGCCGGCGCAAGGGGCGGCTGGCGGTGGGCCTGTATGTCATGGGCATCGCGCTGAGCTTCGTGGCGCCGGCGCTCGGGATCGCCTGCGCCGCGCTGGTCGCGGGGTTCTGGATGCTGCCGGCGAGCGGGCTGGACGACTGGTTCGCCCGATGAGGAACACTGGACAGCGGCGAAAGGCTGAGGCACGTTGGCCGGCGTGACGACGACTGTCCCCAGCCTGCGACTTAGCCGCGCTTAGGCGCGCTTGCCCCGCCGGCGTCGCTCGCGACGCTCCTCGCGCCTGAGCTTTCCCGTTCCCCCGTCGAGAGCCTGAGCCATGCTGCGCGATCCTTCGTCCAAATACCGTCCCTTTCCCCCGATCGACCTGCCCGACCGCCAATGGCCGGGACGCACGCTGACCCGCGCGCCGCGCTGGCTTTCGACCGATCTGCGCGACGGCAATCAGGCGCTGATCGACCCGATGGACGCGGAGAAGAAGCAGCGCCTGTTCGACCTCCTCGTCCGCGTCGGGGTGAAGGAGATCGAGGTCGGCTTCCCGTCCGCCGGCGCGACCGAGTTCGACTGGATCACGGGCCTCGTCCGGTCGGGGCGCGTGCCCGACGACGTGACGGTGCAGGTGCTGACCCAGTCGCGCCGGGACCTGATCGAGACGACGTTCGCGTCGCTGGCCGGCGCGCCCCGCGCCATCGTTCACCTCTACAACGCGGTCAGCCCGGCCTGGCGGCGCATCGTGTTCGGCATGAGCCGGGCGGAGGTGAAGGCCATCGCGGTGGAGGGCGCGTCGATACTGCGCGACGAGGCCGCGAAACAGCCGGACACGGACTGGCTGTTCGAATATTCGCCGGAGACCTTCTCGACCGCCGAGCTCGACTTCTCGCTGGAGGTCTGCGAGGCGGTGATGGAAGTACTGCGACCCACGCCCGAGCGGCCGCTGATCCTGAACCTGCCCGCGACGGTCGAGTGCGCGACGCCCAACGTCTATGCCGACCAGATCGAATGGTTCGGCCGCCACGTCAGCCGTCGCGACGCGGTCGTGCTGAGCCTCCACCCGCACAACGATCGGGGCACCGGCGTGGCGGCGGCGGAGCTGGGGCTGATGGCGGGCGCGGACCGGGTGGAGGGGTGCTTGCTCGGCAATGGCGAGCGCACGGGGAACTGCGACCTGGTGACGGTGGCGCTCAACCTGTACACACAGGGCGTCGCGCCGGGCCTCGACCTGTCGGACGTCGACGCGGTCGTGCGCACGGTCGAATACTGCACGCAGCTGCCCATCCACCCGCGCACGCCCTACGCCGGCGACCTCGTCTTCACCGCATTCTCCGGCTCGCATCAGGACGCGATACGAAAAGGCTTCGCGGCGCAGGCAGCGCGCAACGACGAGCTGTGGGAGGTGCCGTACCTGCCGATCGACCCGGCGGACCTGGGGCGTAGTTACGAGGCGGTGATCCGCGTCAACTCGCAGTCGGGCAAGGGCGGCGTCGCCTGGGTGCTGGAACAGGACCGCGGGCTCAAGCTGCCCAAGCGGCTTCAGGCGGATTTCAGCCGCCATGTTCAGGCGCTCGCCGACCAGACCAGCCGCGAGCTGAACGCGCAGGACGTCGGCGGGCTGTTCGACCGGACGTACCTGCCCGGCCCCGCCGATCGGTTCGCCCTGCGCGATTACGAGGAGACCGGGGCGCCCGGCGACCGGCTGTTCGTCGGTCGCGTCGCGGTGGACGGCGCGGAACGGTCGATCGCGGGACGCGGCAACGGCCTGATCTCGGGCGTGGTGGCGGCGCTGGCGGAGGCGGGGGTGATGCTCGACGTCGCTGACTATGCCGAGCACGCGATCGGCCACGGCGCGGACGCGCAGGCGGCGTGCTATGTCGAGTGCCGGATGGCCGACGGGCGAACGGTGTGGGGCGTCGGCATCGACCCCGACGTCGCGACCGCCAGCGTCCGCGCGGTGCTGAGCGCGGCGAATCGAATATGACAATCCTCCCCCGCCAGGGGGAGGTGGCGCGCGTAGCG
>CAXTWJ010000105.1:0-1928 GCA_964247925.1 uncultured Sphingomonas sp. | reverse complement strand
GCCCCGCCCCAAATCACCACCACCCCCCCCCCGCCCCGGGGGGGGGGGGCCCGCCGCCCGCCCCCGGAGGGGGAGGATCGCTAACCGCTTGGAGGCCGGTCGCGACGCTCGACGGCGATCGCCATGATCTGCTGATATACGCCTTCTAGATTGCGCAAGACGTCGGCGGCTGGGTAGCGCAGCACGTGCAGGCCCCTCGACCTGAGCCAGGCATCGCGGGCCGCATCGCGGGACGGTCGGTCGCCACGTCCATGCGCCTCGCCGTCCACCTCGATCACGAGCCGGGCCGGGGCGCAGTAGAAGTCGAGGACGTAATCGGCGGCGCCGTGCTGTTTGCGAAACCGCAGACCCGCATGGTTCACCCGAAGAGCAAGCCAGAGCGCGATCTCGGGTGGCGTCATCTGACGACGCAAGCGCTTGGCATTGGCTTTGCCGTTACCCGATCCTTCCAAACGCACCGCGGTCCTCCCCCTCCGTCAGCCTACGGCTGCCACCTCCCCCTGGCGGGGGAGGATCAATCCGCACGGGTCAGCGGCCCCGCACGACCTCGCACCCCACCGCCGCGTCCGGGTAGACGTCCAGCTTCATCGAGCGCACCCGAACCTGCCGCACGCGCGGGTCGGACAGGCAGAGCGTGGCGACGGCATCGACCAGCGTTTCCTGCAGTGCGAAGCCCTCGCCCGCAGCCATCGCCAGGATACCCTCGCGCACGAAGTCATAGTCGAGCACGTCCTCGATCCGGTCGCCCGAGGGCGGTCGGGGGTAGCCGACGGTCATCTCCACCGACAGCCGGATCCGCTGCGGCTCCGCCTCGTGCGGATGGATGCCGAGGCGCATGGCGACGTCGAGGTCGGCGAGGAGGGTGGTATAGTCAGGCACGCTCTTGCCCCTCGAACATCACGTCGCCATCGCGCCTCACGAACCGCTGGCCGCCATCGACATAGATCGTCTGCCCGGTCACGCTTTCGGCTTCCAGCAGCCATGCAACCGCGTCCGCGATCGCGTCCGCGCCGACCGGGCGTCGCAGCAGGTTCTCCCGCGCCACCCGGTCGAATTCCGCCGCGCTCTGGTCGCCGCTGGGCAGCGTCAGGCCCGGCGCGACCGCGTTGACGCGCACGCGTGGCGCGAACGCCTGCGCGCACAGCGTCGTGGCATGCGCCAGCGCGGCCTTGCTGAGCGTGTAGGAAAAGAAGTCCGGATTGGGATTGGCCAGCTTCTGGTCGAGCAGGTTCACCACCGCGCCTTGGCCACGCTGCGCCGCCAGGCATCCCGCCAACAACCCCGGCGCGGTGCAGTTGACCGCGTACAGCCGCGCCGCCAGGCCTGCGTCGATCGCGCCCGGCCGATCATACTCGAATTGCGAAGCGGAATTGACGAGGCCGTCGATCGGCCCGCCCGCCACCTCGCACGCACGCGCCCACAGGTCGCCGATCGCCTCCAGCTCGGCCAGATCGCCACCGACCGTGCCCGCCGCCCCGATCGCCGCAGTCAGCGATTCGGCCTCGTCGCCCGAACGACCGTAATGGATCACCACCCGCCAGCCGTCCGCCGCTAGCCGCCGCGCGATCGCGCCGCCCAGCCGTCTGGCGCCACCGGTGACCAGGACCGTCCGGCTCACAGCCCCATCAGCGCCAGCACTTCGCGGCGCGAGCGGTCGTCCTCGCGGAACACGCCCATCATCCGGCTGGTGCGCATCGACACGCCGGGCGTGCGGACGCCGCGCGCGGTCATGCAGGCGTGGCTCGCCTCGATCACCACCGCCACGCCCAATGGCCGCAGATGCTCCCAGATGCAGTCGGCGACCTCGGCCGTCAGCCGTTCCTGCACCTGCAGCCGCCGCGCGAAGCCGTGCAGCACGCGCGCCAGCTTGGAAATGCCGACGACATGGTCGCGCGGCAGATAGGCGATGTGCGCCCGGCCGATGATCG
>CAXTWJ010000104.1:4680-8299 GCA_964247925.1 uncultured Sphingomonas sp. | reverse complement strand
CGATGTGCGCCCGGCCGATGATCGGCGCCATGTGGTGCTCGCAATGCGACTGGAAGGGGATGTCCTTCAGCAGCACGATCTCGTCATAGCCGCCGACCTCCTCGAACACGCGCGCCAGGTGCTGGCCGGGATCGTCGCCGTAGCCCGCGCAATATTCCTTCCACGCCTTGGCGACGCGGCGCGGCGTATCGAGCAGCCCTTCGCGGTCGGGATCGTCCCCCGCCCAGCGGATCAGCGTGCGGATCGCATCGGCGACCGCCGGCGGCACCGCGCCCGCGTCCGCCGCGTCCACCAGATCGCTCATCGCCCGCCCTCCCCGCCGTTACAGCATCCGCGTCTTTCCAAATGCGTTCGCTTCTGCAACTGTTTCATTCCGGCAACATCGCCTGTTCGGCGCGCCTTGCCTAGCGAAAAGGCGATTGACGGCCCCATCGGCGCGGGGCAACCTTGGCATACCCGAAGCGCGAAACGCGCCCGAGGCCGGCATGATGATCGGCAAACCCAGGGAGAAGATGCCCATGAAGAAGTTCGAGCTGCTTGTCGCGTCGGCCATCGCCCTTTTGCCCGCGACCGCTTGGGCGCAGACCGGCGGCACGACCTCGGCCCAGAACACGCAGCCGACCAACGGTCCGGGACAGGAAGCTCCGAGCACGCAGACCCGGGGTGCCGACCAGGAGCAGGCGCCGGTCGCGGGCGACATCGTGGTCACCGCCCAGCGCCAGTCGCAGCGGTTGCAGGACGTGCCGATCGCCGTCAGCGCCTTCACGGCCGACAACATCGAGAAGCAGCAGATCGTGAATCCGCTGGCCCTGCAGCAGTCGCTGCCCAACGTCACCTTCACCAAGACGAACTTCACGACGTCCAGCTTCACGATCCGCGGCATCGGCGACCTGTGTACCGGCGCGACGTGCGACCAGGCGACGGGCATCCACGTCAATGAATTGCCACTGGTCACCACGCGCCTGTTCGAAAGCGAGTTCTTCGATCTGGAGCGGGTGGAGGTATTGCGCGGGCCGCAGGGGACGCTGTTCGGCCGCAACGCGACCTCGGGCGTGGTCGATTTCATCACCGCGAAGCCCGACCTGTCCAAGATCGCCGCCGCCGGCGAGTTCGAATACGGCAATTATGACTCCAAGCGGGCCAAGGGCATGTTCAACCTGCCCCTGACCGACACGCTCGGCATCCGTGTCGCCGGCACCTATCTGAACCGCGACGGGTACACCCGCAACCTGTACGACAACAGCCGGATCGACGGGCGCGATCTGTACGCGGTACGTGGTACGTTGTCCTGGGAACCGACCAGCGCGACCCGGATCGACCTGATCGGTTACTATTTCCACGAGAAGGATGATCGCAGCCGCATCCAGAAACAGCTCTGCCACCGCGACGCCACCGGCGTGCTCGGCTGCCTGCCCGACCGGCTGGCCAACGAGACGTCGAACGGCAACTCCACCTTCGTCGGCACGCTGACCTCCAGCGAGTTCCTGGCGATCCAGAGCCGCGCATCGGGCGGCGCGCTCGCCCGCTTCGGCCTGACCAGCCTTTATGGCCCGGATACGTACACGGGCGTGGTCAACCCGGCCGACCTGCGCACCGTCAACATCGACCACGACCCGACCTATTTCGCCGACGAGGAGCAATACACGGCCAAGGTGTTCCATGATTTCGGCCAGATCAACCTGAACATCACCGGCGGCTACACGCGCAACACGGTGGACAGCACGACCGACTACAACTTGGCCGTGGAAAATCCGCTGACCAACAATGCGGGCCTGATCGCGCTGAACGCGCTGGGGCGGCCGGGTTCGCCGTTCGCCTTCCTCAACGGCGCGCGCCAGGTGCTGATCCCCAATGGGCCCGCGGGCGGGCTGTGCCAGTCGGCCGCCGACCCCAACGATGTCGGCGTGTTCGGCGGCAACAGCATCGGCTGCTACGCCCAGGCCATAGACTTCGACCGATCACGCCAGCGCAACCGTCAGTATTCGGTCGAAGGTCACATCGACAGTTCGTTCGATGGCGCCTTCAACTTCCTGCTCGGCGGCATTTATCTGGACAGCCGCTCGCGCAACACGGACTATTTCGTCAATGCGGGCGGCATCGATTACCTGTCAGGGATCCTGGGCTCGGCCAGCGCCGCAGGGGCCGGCCTGCCCGCCGGCAACGGCTATTTCCTCGCCTCCCCCTTCTCGCACAACGACGGGCTGGACTATCGCCTTAAATCGTACGGCATCTTCGGCGAGACTTACCTTACCATCAGCGACAAGCTGAAGCTGACGCTCGGCGCGCGATACAGCCACGACCAGAAGACGACGGTTCAGCGCAACCTGATCGCCACCGTGCTGAGCCCGATCGGCATCACCAACATCAGTCAGTCACCCGTCTTCCAGACCACCGATTTCGACACCGATGTCGCCGGCGACGGCATCCAGCCCTATGACACCGACAGCGTGAAGTTCGGCCGGGTCACGGGCCGGGCGGTGCTCGATTACAAGATCACGCCAAACAACCTGCTCTACGCGTCCTACTCGCGCGGGTACAAGTCTGGCGGCATCAACCCACCGGTCGGGGCCGAGTTCAACGTCCAGAACACGTTCAAGCCCGAACAGATCGATGCGTTCGAAATCGGGTCCAAGAACACGTTCGGTGGCGGCCAGCTGCGGCTCAACCTGACCGGCTTCTACTACAAGTACAAAAACCTGCAGCTCAGCCGCATCATCGCACGCACGTCGGTGAACGACAACATCAACGCCGATATCTATGGCGTCGAGGCGGAGGCGGTGATCAGCCCGGTGCCGGCCTTCGTGGTCAACGCCAATGCGAGCTACCTCCACTCCAAGGTCAAGGACGACCAGTTCTTCGTCAATCCGCGCGACGTGTCCGGCGGGCGATCGGACACGGTGATCATCAAGGACATCACCAACGGCTCGAATTGCGCCGTCATCCCGACCACGGCGGGCAATGCGGTGGGGGCCAACACCTATGTGGCCGCGATCAACGGCTCGCTCGGCCTGCGCGCGCCCACCCCGATCGCCAACACCGGCCAGGGCACGACCGGCGCGTTCGGCATCTGCTCGGCGCTGCAGTCCACGGCGGCCAACCCCCCGACCGCGCTGCGCGCGCTGTTCGGCACGCCAACGGGCGCCTTGCCTTTCACCGTGACGGACGGCGCCGCGGTGAACCTGCGTGGCAATCGCCTGCCGCAGGCGCCGACCTACAAGTTCGCGGTCGGCGCGCAGTATACGTTCGACATCGCGAGCGGCTGGAACGTCGTGCCGCGTGCGGACCTGAACTATACCGGCGGCTACTATGCGAGCATCTTCAACCTGCCGATCGATCGCATCAGGGGGTATGAAGTCGTCAACGCGCAGATCCAGCTGAACGCGCCGGATGACCGTTTCTACGTGCGCGGCTTCGTCCAGAACGTGACCAAGAACAACGCGATCACTGGCCAGTATGTGACCGACCAGTCCTCCGGCCTGTTCACCAACGTCTTCACGATCGAACCGCGGCGCTATGGCGTGGCGGCGGGGTTCAAGTTTTAGAACGGGCGGGGGGCGGGCTGGGGCAGAAAAACACACCACAGCGCCCCCCCCCCCCGGGGGCGGCGCCCCCCCCACCC
>CAXTWJ010000104.1:0-4670 GCA_964247925.1 uncultured Sphingomonas sp. | reverse complement strand
GGGGGGGGGGGGGGGGGGTTTTTATTTTTCGCGCGCGGGGGCCCTGCTAGCCCCCCCCCCCCCCCAGGACTCGCCACGACGGCCAGCGGGGGCGGCGCAAGCCGTCCCCGTCTGACGTCTTGGCTTAACCTGGGTCATCCCCGTGCCACACGTCGCGCAACCAACCTGCCATTCGCGCGATTCCTCTGCCCCAAGCAGGAGAACCCTCATGGCCAAGGAACTGAAAGCCGGCGACAAGGTGAGCTGGTCGTCGCACGGCGGCACCGCGCACGGCACGGTGGAGAAGAAGCAGACCAGCGACACCAAGATCAAGTCGCATACGGTTCGCGCGTCGAAGGACGACCCCCAGTACATCGTCAAGAGTGACAAGGGCGGCAAAGCGGCGCACAAGGCGGACGCGCTCAAGAAGGCGTGATTCCCGGTTCCGTGGCAAGGACCGGGCTTAACAGGAGAACCCCATGGCCACTGCCAAGCAGGAAGCCGGCGCCAAGAAGGCCGCCACCAAGCAGACCAACAGCGGCACCGGCATCCATGCCCCCGTCCAGCCGTCACCCGAGCTGGGCGCGGTGGTCGGCAACGACAAGCTGCCGCGCTCCGAGGTGATCAGCAAGGTCTGGGCCTATATCAAGGACAAGAACCTGCAGAACCCGGAGAACAAGCGCGAAATCCTGGCCGACGCGCACTTGAAGAAGGTGTTCGGCAAGGACAAGGTGACGATGTTCGAGATGAACAAGTACATCTCGGCGCACGTCAAGGCCTGATCCCCTTTCCGGCCGGTCGATCGGGCCCGCCCGGTTGACCGGCCCTTACCGTCGCCCTAGCGGGCCAGCCGAGTGACCCCGTAGCTCAGCAGGATAGAGCATCGGATTCCTAATCCGGGGGCCGCGCGTTCGAATCGCGCCGGGGTCACCACGAGACGAAAACAGTGCGGGGCGCTGTTGTCGTACGTGGTGACGGGAGCGAGCAGCGACCTCGCCAACGCGCTGCCGGCACGCCCGCAGCTGAGCTGCGCGCGAGACCGGCAAGCGCGGCCGGCGGGGCGGCGGAGCCGAACCCGTTCGACGTCACGACGCGGCTTCGCCGCGGCGCTTTCCCCGCAAGCTTGGCCGCTCCTCGGCCTTGCCAAATGGCTCGTGTCCATCGTGACGTAGACACAGCCCGGTGGTAAGCACACCACGCAGGCCGTGACTGGCGATCTGGGTGGAGCACCACCGGGAAGCGGCTGATGCAGCAAGGCCGCTCGCCTGGGCCGTTCACGAAAGGAGCGGCCATGAAGATCACGATCCTGCTGTTCGACGGCGTCACCGCACTGGATCCGATCGGCGTCTATGATCCGCTTGCCCGACTACCGGACCGCGACATCGTCTTCGTCAGTCCGAACGGCGCGCCGGTAGCGACGGGCGACCGCTTCCTGACGCTGCACGCGTCCTGCTCCATAGCAGAGATGGACAGGACGGACGTACTGCTGATCCCGGGTGGCAGCGGCGAAGGGCTGCGCTCGTGCATGACTGATGTCGCGCTCAAGGCGGAAGTCATGCGACTGGACGCGACCTCCACGATCACGGCGTCGGTCTGCACGGGATCGCTGATCCTCGCATCGACAGGGCTGCTGCGAGGACGGCGGGCCACGACGAACTGGCGGGCAAAGGATCATCTTCGGCCGTTCGGCGCCATCTACACCGGCGAACGGGTCACCATGGACGACAAATACTGGACATCGGCGGGTGTCACCGCCGGCATCGACCTTGGCCTACACCTTTGCGAACGTATTGCCGGCCCGGACGTGGCGCAGGCGGTCGAACTCGCGATGGAATATGCACCAGAGCCCCCGTTCGGAACGGGCCGGTTTGATGGCGCGACGTTGGAGCGTCGTCAGTTGGTCGAAACGGTCCTGAATGGATAGGCGATCAGGAGGGAAACAGTCGTGGCTTACCGCAGCAGCTACTCAAACCCAGACCCGTACGTCCCCGCTACCCTAAGCGAAATCTACGACCTGCTCGGGTCAATGATACTTGGCGCGCCAACTTTTATAGACAGAACGGGTTATTTTGCAGAGCGCAATCTAGAAAGCGAGTTCCACATCCTCATCTCAAGCTTCGACCGCGTCCGCCCCAAGCTCGCCGAAGATCGCTACACCGCCCTCCTCGACCTCGCCGGCCGCGCGAAGTCGCTGTTCGCGGAAGACCAGGACGATAAGAACGGCAAGACGGACGAGGGTCGCGCGCTGCTCTTCGAGATCGAGGACATCATCCAGGCCGCGCGCTCACGACGGGTCAAAGCCAAGCTGCCCGACGACGAGGGCGAGGTCACGGGCGACTGAGGGCCGGGGGCGCGCCCGGCTTGCTGCGGTCACCGATGCGATGCCCAGCCGACGCGGCGCACCGGCTCGGTCAGCAGCTTGCCCTTCAGGACGCGGCGCAGCTTCGCGGCGGCGTCGCCGTTCATCAGCACCACGCGGATACCGCCCGACAGCAGCGTCTCGATGGCGCTGATCTCCAGCTTGTGCCGCGCGCACTCCGCGCGGACCTCCGCCTCGCCCAGCGCGAGGTTGAGCGCGCGCGAGGTGGCGACCTCGTCGCGCAGCGGGCTGGTCCCCTGACGCCAGCTCATGCGCCCGCGCCCAGGCAGGTGGTGGTCCGGCCCGCGACGACCGACGGCTGATGGCGGTCAAGACGATGATTGAGGTCCATGATCGGGTCTCCCGTGCAGTAAGCGGGAGCGCGACGGTCTCTCAGCCGCGGGCGCTTACCGGTCAGGAGTGCCGCGATGGTTTGAGCCTAGCACGCCCGCCGCGCGCTGACCACCGCCGATCAGTTCAGCTTCTCCGGCGCCACCACCGGCAGCGGTAGCGGGGCGACCGGCACGCCCTCCGCCACCAGCGCCTTCGCGTCCGCCAGTGTCGCTTGCCCGTGGATCGTCGCCTGCTTCTCCGCGCCCGCGTGCATCGCGCGGGCGCGATCGGCGAAGGCAGGGCCGACCCAGGTCGAGTTTTCCAGCGCCTTCGCCTGGCCGGCGGCGAGCGCCTGCATCGCGGCCTTGACGACGGCGGGGGACGGCGCCCGGTTGCCTTTCGCCGGGACGGCGGGCGCCATCGCCGCCTTTCTAACGCCCGTATCACCGCACACCGGGCAGGCGACCTGGCCGGCCGCGCGCTGCTCGTCCCATGCCGCGCCGCTCGCGAACCAAGCCTCGAACACATGGCCGGCCCCGCACTTCAGGTCGAACACGATCATGCCAGCGTCACCGTCGGGATCGGGCGCCGGTGACGAAGCGCGGGGATGCGCGCGCGGACATCGGCGACCCGCGCCGGGTCGATCTCCACGAAGCCGAGCCCGGCGCCCTCGCCCATACCGAGCAGCACCTCTCCCCACGGGTCGACGGCGAGCGAGTGGCCGTGGGTCGCGCGCCCGTCTTGATGCGTACCCGTCTGCGCGGCGGCGAGCACGAAGCACCCCGCCTCGATCGCCCGGGCTTTCAGCAGCACCTCCCAGTGCGCCGCCCCGGTCGGCCGCGTAAAGGCGGACGGCACCGCCAGCACGGTCGCGCCGGCGTCGCTCAGCGCGCGGTACAGGTCGGGGAAGCGCAGGTCGTAGCAGATCGTGCAGCCGAGCGCACCGACCGGGGTCTCCACCACGCACGCGGTCGCGCCGGGCAGATAGGCGGCCGACTCCCGCCAGCTCTCGCCGGAGGGCAGGTCCACGTCGAACAGGTGCAGCTTGTCGTAGCGCGCACGGATCGCGCCGGTGTCGTCGATGACGAAGCCGCGATTGGCCCAGCGCTCGCCTTCCCGCACCGCGAGGCTACCCAGATGCACCCACAACCTCGCTCGTGCCGCGGCGGCGCGCGCCGCCGCCAGCACCGGGTCGTCCGCTTCCGAGACGATGCTCTGGGCCGCCCGCACGCGGTCTCGGTCCAGCAGTCCCGACATCTCGGGCGTGAACAGCATCTCCGCGCCCTCCCCCGCCGCCCGCGCGATCGCGTCGCACAGCGTCGCGGCGTTCGCGGCCGGGTCGATGCCGCTCGTCATCTGCAGCAGCGCCGCCCTCATGGGGCGAGCAGCGGGTCCAGCCCTCCGCGGCCGTCGAGCGCGGCCAGATCATCCGATCCGCCGATATGGCGCCCGTCGATGAACACCTGCGGCACGGTCGTTCGCCCACCCGCTCGCGCCACCATCTCCGCGCGCCGCGGGCCGCCATAGGTGATGTCGTACTCGGTCGGCACGACGCCCTTGCCGGCGAGCAGGCGCATGGCGCGGCTGCAATAGGGGCAGAAGGCCTTGGTATAGATCTCGACGATCGCCATGCCGTTGAAATGTGGGCGGCGCGCGCCCGTGTCAATCGCCGCCAGCCAGCACGCGCGCCCAGCACAGCACGCTGACCCCCGCCGCGCCCGCGTCCAGCAGCGCGGCGGTGCAGGCCTCCACCGTCGCGCCGCTGGTGTGGACGTCGTCGATCACCACGACCTGCCTGCCCCGGACGCGCGCGGCGTCGCGGACCCGGAAGACACCGTTGACGGCACGGGCCCGCGCACGCCTGTCCATGCCCCGCAGCACGGGCGTGCGCCTTGTCCGCTCCAGCGCGTCGCGCGCATGGGGCAGCCCGCCGTGCCGCGGCCCCCCCCCCCCCCTCCCCCCCCCCAGGGTGGGTCCCCCCCCCCCCCCCCGCCCGCCC
>CAXTWJ010000103.1:0-8312 GCA_964247925.1 uncultured Sphingomonas sp. | reverse complement strand
GCCCAGGCCAGCCGCTTCCTGACCCAGGCGACGATGGGCGCGACCGACGCCGAGATCGCGGCGGTGGTGAGCAAGGGCTATGCGAAATGGCTCGACGACCAGCTCGCCATGCCGCGCGCGACCAGTCACTGGGACTGGCTGACGACCAACGGCTATGCGGTCACGGCCAACCAGAACAGCGAAACCGGCTTCGACGCGACCATGTGGCGCCAGCTGATCGCCGAGCCGGATCAGCTACGACAGCGCGTCGGCATGGCGCTGCTCGATCTGATGGTGGTCGGGATTGGCGGCGTGAACCTGAACTGGAAGCAGTTCGCGATAGCCGCCTATGTCGATGTGCTGCTGGACGGCGCCTTCGGCAATTTTCGCGCGCTGCTCGACGGGATCACCTTCAACGCGGCGATGGGCTCGTTCCTGACCTTCCTGAACAACCGCAAGGCGAATCCCACAACCGGCGCGGAGCCGGACGAGAACTACGCGCGCGAGCTGATGCAGCTGTTCACGCTCGGGCTCTACCAGCTCAACATGGACGGCACCGTCAAGATGAACGGCGGCACGCCGCTGGAGACCTATACGCCCGCCGACGTGTCGGGGCTGGCGCGCGTGTTCACCGGGCTGCAGCTGGCGACCACCGATGGCTCGACGCCCGCGCGGTACAGGCAGCCGCTGGTGATGAACGCCGGGCTGCACGAGACCGGCACGTCCACGTTCCTGGGCGCGACCGTGTCGGGCGAGGGCGTGGCCGCGATCAAGGCCGCGCTGGACGCCATCTTCGCCCATCCGAACGTGCCTCCGTTCGTGTCGCGCCAGCTGATCCAGCGACTTGTCACCTCCAATCCGTCGCCCGCCTATGTCGGGCGGGTCGCCGCCGTGTTCGCCGACAACGGCAAGGGCACGCGCGGCGACCTGGCCGCCGTCGTGCGCGCGATCCTGCTCGACAGCGATGCGCGCGGCGACGCCGCGCTGACCGTCGCCGGCGCCGGCAAGCTGCGCGAGCCGGTGATGCGCCTGACCGGCTGGGCGCGCGCGTTCGGCGCGACCTCGCCGTCCAACGCTTGGGCCATCGGCGACACGTCGTCCACCACCAGCCGGCTCGGGCAGTCGATGGGCCGCAGCCAGACCGTGTTCAACTTCTTCCGCCCCGGCTACAGCCCGCCCAACACCGCGATCAGCGCCGCGGGCCTCGTCGCGCCGGAGTTCCAGGTCACCAACGAGCAGACGGTGATCGCCTACGTCAACTATATGTATGCGCTGATCCTGAATGGCGCCGGCGACACCAAGGCGGACTATACCGCCATCCTCGCCAAGGCGGCCGACAGCCAGGCGCTGGTCGATCAGGTCAATACGCTGCTCGCCGCCGGGCAGCTGTCCGCCGCGACGGTGACGGCGATCCGGGCGGCGGTGGACTCGATCCCGACCACCGCGACCAACGCGGCGCAGAACCGCGTCAACTCCGCCATCCTCCTGACGCTCGCGTCGCCCGATTATCTGACGGTGAAGTGATATGAGCTGCTTTGAGCACGACCAGTCGCGCCGCGCCTTCCTGAAGCGCACGGGCGCGCTGGGCCTCGCCGGCGTCGCGACCCCGTTCGTCGCGTCGCTCGGCGCGATCGGCGAGGCCGCGGCGGCGACCGCGGGCGACTACAAGGCGCTGGTCTGCGTCTTCCTGTACGGCGGCAACGACTATGCCAACACGCTGCCGCCCTATGACCAGGCGAGCTACGCCCAGTACGCCGCCGCGCGCCAGAACATCGCGCTCAACCGCGACGCGCTGGCGGCGACGCTGCTCAATCCGGCGACGGCGCTGCCCGGTGGCCGGCAGTACGCGCTGGCCCCCAACCTCGCGCCGCTGCTGCCGATCTTCAACGCGGGCAAAATGGCGGTCGTGCTCAACCTCGGCACGCTGGTGCAGCCGACCACCAAGGCGCAATATCAGGCCCAATCGGTCAAGCTGCCGCCCAAATTGTTCTCCCATAACGACCAGCAAAGCTATTTCCAGGCCTCCAACCCCGAAGGCGCGACCTCGGGCTGGGGCGGCCGCCTGGGCGACCTTTACCAGTCGGGCAATGGCACGGCGACGCTGACCTGCATCAACGCCAGCGGCAATGCGGTCTATCTGACCGGGCAGCAGGCGCTGCAGTATTCGATCGGCACCGGCGGCCCGATCTCGCTCTTGAGCAACAGTTCCAGCGTGTTCGGCTCGGCCACCACCGCCAGCACGCTGCGCACGCTGATGACGGCGGGGTCGCCCAACCTGCTCGCCAACGAGCATGCCCGCATTTCCAAGCGCGCGCTCGACACCTATGCGCAGGTGACGGGAGCGCTGGCGGGGGCGCCGGCAAGCGGCTTCGCCCTGTTCCCGACCGGCAACAACCTGGCCGACCAGCTCAAGATGGTGGCGCGCATGATCTCCGTGTCGTCGGAGCTGGGCGCCAAGCGACAGGTCTTCTTCGTGTCCCAGGGCGGCTATGACCTGCATGACAACCTCGTTGCGCAGCATCCGGGGCTGATGACCACACTCGGCAACGCGCTCAAGGCGTTCTACGACACCACCGTCCAGCTGGGGATATCGGACAAGGTGACGACCTTCACCGGCTCCGACTTCGGCCGCACGCTGCAGTCGAATGACGACGGCTCCGACCATGGCTGGGGCTCCATGCACTTCGTCATGGGCGGCGCGGTGAAGGGCAGGGCGTTCTACGGCACCGCGCCCGCGATCGGCACCGGGACGGTCGACGATGTGGGGCAGGGGCGGCTGCTGCCGACCACCTCGGTCGATCAGTACGCCGCGACGCTGGCGAGCTGGTTCGGCGTGTCGGCGGGGCAGATGACGACGGTGCTGCCCAACCTGGGCAACTACAACCCAAGCAGCTGGAATCTGGGTTTCGTCTGACGGGCGGAACGGCAGGCGGAGCTGACGGTTGGACGGGTAGTCCCTGATCGGAGCCAGCCCATGCAGCCGCCCATCCGCTTCTCGCCCGCGCTGGAACAGCCCAAGCCCGACGAGGCGGACACGATCGGGAAGCTGAACGAGCAGTTTCACCACGTCCAGGATGTGACGGCCGATCACTACAAGCACGGCGTCCGCGCGGTCCACGCCAAGGCGCACGCGGTCGCGCGCGGCACGCTGACGGTGCGCGACGGCTTGCCGCCCGAGCTGGCCCAGGGGCTGTTCGCGCGGAGCGGGCAATACGAGGCGATCCTGCGCATCTCGACGCAGCCGGGCGACATCCTGGACGACAGCGTCAACAGCCCCCGCGGGCTGGCGTTGAAGCTCCTCGGCGTCGAGGGCGAGCGGCTGCCCGGGTCGGAGGCCGACACGACGCAGGACTTCATCCTGGTCAACGGTCCCGTGTTCGGCGCGCCCGACACGAAGAAATTTCTGGCGAACCTTTCCATGCTCGCCAAGACGACCGACAAGATGGAAGGGATCAAGAAGACGCTGTCCGCCGTGCTGCAGCCGATCGAGGCGGGACTGACCGCCATCGGGATGCCGTCGCCCAATCTGGAGCAGCTGGGCGGCGCCGCGCCGACGCATCCGCTCGGTCAGACCTATTACAGCCAGACCGCGTTCCGCTATGGCGCCCATGTCGCGAAGTTCGCGCTGTTCCCCGTCTCGGAAGGACTGACCTCGCTGGCCAGTGCCACCGTTCACACCAGCGGCCGTCCGGACGCCTTGCGCGAGGCGGTGAACGAAGAACTGGTCGAGCACGGCGGCACCTGGGAACTGCGCGTCCAGCTGTGCCGCGACGCCGACCAGCAGCCGGTCGAGGATCCCACGGTCGAGTGGAAAGAGGCGGACAGCCCCTTCGTCACCGTCGCCACGCTGACCGTCGAGCCGCAGCTCGGCTATACGCCCGGCGCGACCGAGCGGACGGAGGACGCGCTGGCGTTCAACGTCTGGCACGGGCTCGTCGCGCACCAGCCGCTGGGCAACATCAACCGCGCGCGCCAAGGGACCTACCAGCGATCGGCCGCGTTTCGCGGCGGGATCAACGGCTGTCCCGTGCATGAGCCCACGGCGCTTGCCGACCTGCCCTGAACCGGGCAGCGAGCGGGCATGACCAGGCTGTTCCACGTCAGCGACGTCCATTTCGGGGCGGAGGACCCGGCCGCGATCGCCTGGTTCGCGGCCTGCGTCACCGACGAGCGGCCGGACGCCATCGTGATGACCGGCGACCTGACCATGCGCGCGTTGCCGGCGGAGTTCGAGGCCGGGGGCGCGTGGCTGCAGTCGCTGGGCGTGCCGGTGACGGTGGAGATCGGCAATCACGACATCCCCTATTACAGCGACATGATCCGGCGCCTGTTCCGCCCCTACCGGCGCTACGACCGGGTGGAGCGCATGATCGAGCGGCCGCTGGACGTGGCGGGCGTGACGGTGGTGCCGCTGAAGACGATCGCGCGGCTGCAGTGGCGGGTCGATCAGTCGCGCGGCCAGGTGAGCGCGCGCTCGCTCGACGCGGCGCTGGCGCTGATCGCGGCGGCACCGCGTGACAACGTGATCCTGGTCGCGGCGCACCACCCGCTGATCGATGCGGCCGGCATGGCGCGGGCGAGGACGCACGGCGGCGACGAGGCACTGACCGCGCTGGCGGCAGCGGGCGCCGACGCGGTGCTGACCGGGCATATCCACGATCCCTTCGATGTGCCCGTCGAGCGCGCCGGCCGGACGATCCGCCTGATCGGCGCGGGCACGCTGTCCAAGCGCACGCGCACCAGCCCGCCCGCGTTCAACGAGCTGCGCATCGCCGGCAAGAGCCTGGAGACGATCGCCCGCACCCTGTCCCCGGCACCGGCCACGGTGCTGGGGGAGGGGCGGGCGGACGCCTAGCAACCCGTTCGTCCCGAGCGCAGTCGAGGGACATGAAGTCGAGGGACATGGTGTCTCGACTGGGCTCGAGACGAACGGAACGGCTACTCCGTCCCCGACGAAAGCGTGGCGTCGCGGTCCGGCGTTTCGCCGCGGCCGCGTGCCGAGGGCGAGCGCTGGCCACCCGGCTGATCGTGATCGGCCGCGACCTCGAACGAGGCGCCTTCGGTGAAGTCGCCGGTCGGGCGACCGGGACCGCCCTGACCCTCGCGCTCCTTGAGCGTCGGATCGCCCACATTGTTGTGTTTCTCGTCCGTGCCGCTGTGTTCGCGCATGATCGTTCTCCTTCGCGCCCGGTCAACGATCGAGCGACCGCGCCGTTGCCGGAACCTGCGCCGGCCTGCGCGGTTGGCAGGGCGAACAGTTGAGGAGGATGAGGATGAGTTCGTCGGAGACCACCACCGATCACGACACGATCAGGAAATGGTGCGAGGCGCGCAATGGTGCCCCCGCCTTCGTCAAGGCGACGGAGGACAACGGCCAGAGCGGCGGGCTGCTGCGCATCGATTTTCGCGACCATGGCGACAAGCTGGACGACATCGACTGGGACGAGTTCTTCAAGACGTTCGACGAGAACAAGCTCGCGTTCCTGTACCAGGATAAGACGGCCGACGGCGGCACCAGCCGGTTCAACAAGTTCGTGCATCGCGAAGGCTGAAGGCCGTCACGCGGCCAGCGCGAGCCGGCCGCGTGCGGCCCGGCCGGCCGGCGGGTCGCGCCAGCGAACCCGTCCGACCCCCGCCAGCGCGGGGGGACGCGTGCGGCTTAGTGACGGCGGTGCGCGCGGCCGACAGGTCCCGTCACGGGCGCCTGACGGGCCGCCCCGATGGCCCGGCGGCGGGGCGTGTCACGCGAGTACGTCGCGTGACGTCGGACAGGTCGGCTGGCGTGGCCGGCCAGGCATCGCGGCGCGCGCGGACGGGGACGGGGGTGAAGGAGAGGGAGTCGCTCATCGCGCGGGACGAAGCAGATCGCGGCTGTGTAGGACAGCGGGTCGGCGGGCCGCGAAAGACGCTTCGCTCACGCACGTCGTCCGCACTTCACCGACGGCGGTCACCTCAAGATCAGCGCACCCCTTACCTGGCTCATGCCAAGGTCGGGTGTGTCGAATCGAAACACGGCGACGGATGGAGCGAGATGAGACCGGAGGTCTCCCAACAGTTTAGAAGGTTAACGCCCGTTTCTCCGTTTACCTTACATCGATGTTGCTGGATCACACCGCTTCCTCGACATGGATCACCGGGAATGTGGGGGACTGGTGATGAAGATCGTGTCTGCGGCGCTGGGCGCCACTCTGCTGGCTTTCGCGCAGCCCGTGCTGGCCACGCCGGTTGTCAAGCCACCGTCGCCGACCATCATCTATACCAAGGGCGTGTACGGGACTCCGACCTGGACCACCGCCAAGGTCTTCCAGGATTTCAACGATGCCACGAACGGGCCTTGGTACAACCCCGGCTACAAGCCCGATGCCGGCGAGACGGTCACGGGTGACGTCTATGCGGTCAAGTCGGGAAGCAACGGGCTGCTGGAGGTCGGGCCGGGGGGCACGTACAAGGTCGGCTTCACGCAGGCCGTCCAGAACCTGTCGTTCAACCTGTGGTCGTGGGCGAGCTCGGACTCGGTGAAGCTCACCTTCCAGAACAGCACGTCGCTGACGCTGACCGGCGCGGCCGTGTTCGGCGCGAACGGCGCGGCGATGCTGGGCACCAGCGGCAACGTCATCTTCGACATGGCGGGGCAGGCCGGCATCACCTCCATCCTGTTCAGCAACAACGGGGACTGTGATTCCTTCGTCCTCGACAACCTGGCCTCGGCGGCGCCGGAGCCGGGGACGTGGGGCATGATGATCCTGGGCTTCGGCCTGGCGGGCGCGGCGCTGCGGCGCCGGCGCAGGGTGAGCGTCGCCGCCGCCTGATCCACGTTTTCGGGATAAAGAAAGGCCGTCGGTCCGCGGGGACCGGCGGCCTTCGCTGTTGGCGCCAACGAAAACCGCCGCCCGGACGGTCCGGACGGCGGCTCTTGTTCAGCTCCGGGCGCGTCGGCTTACGAGTTCAGATACTCGCCCGCGTCCGCGTCCGTTCCCGTGCCCGAGGGCACGACGTCGGCGAGCGGGTCATTGCCCGTGCCCACATCGTCCCGCCGCGACCGCGCCTCTTCCGCCGCGCGGAGCTCGTCGGCCGAGTCCGGCGCGACCCGCGCGGCGGACAGCGCCCGCTGCTGCGCGCGCCGCGCCACGTCGCGGCTGGCGGCCGCCCCGCGCCGGCGGTTCCTGCCCGCGCCCGTCCCCGCCGGGATCAGGCGGCCGACGATGACGTTCTCCTTCAGCCCCTGCAGCGTGTCCTGCTTGCCCTGCACGGCGGCTTCGGTCAGCACGCGCGTCGTCTCCTGGAACGACGCCGCCGAGATGAAGGAGCGGGTCTGCAGCGAGGCCTTGGTGATGCCGAGCAGGATCGGCTTGCCCTGCGCGGGGGCCTGACCCTTGTCCAGCTTGGCGTTGACCGCCTCCATCTCCTCGCGGTCGAGCTGCTCGCCCTTGAGGAGCGTGGTGTCGCCACCATCGGTGATCTCGACCTTCTGCAGCATCTGGCGGACGATCACCTCGATGTGCTTGTCGTTGATCTTCACGCCCTGCAGTCGATAGACCTCCTGGATCTCGCTGACGAGATACTCGGCCAGCGGCTCGATCCCCATCGTCTCCAGGATGTCGTGCGGGTCGGGGCTGCCGCCGATCAGGTTGTCGCCACGCTTGACGTAATCGCCTTCCTGCACGTCGATGACCTTGGACTTGGGCACCAGATACTCGACCACCTCGCCGCCATCCTCGGGCTGGATGCCGATCTTGCGCTTGGCCTTGTAGTCCTTGCCGAACACCACCCGGCCGGAGACCTTGGCGATGATCGCCGACTCCTTGGGGATGCGCGCCTCGAACAGCTCGGCCACGCGCGGCAGACCGCCCGTGATGTCGCGAGTCTTGGCGGACTCGCGGCTGACGCGCGCCAGCACGTCGCCCGCCTGCACCTGCGCGCCGTTCTCCACCGACAGCACCGCGCCGGACGCGAGCATATAGCGCGCGGCCTCACCGGCATCGGCCCCCGTCAGCGTCAGGCGGGGACGCAGGTCCTCCTTCGACTTGGCGGTGGTGCGATACTCGGTAACGACGCGCTGGGCGATGCCCGTCGCCTCGTCGGTCTGCTCGGTCAGCGTCTTGCCTTCCAGCAGATCCTGGTAGGTGACGACGCCCGCGGTCTCCGTGATCACCGGCATGGTGAACGGATCCCACTCCGCCATCCGGTCGCCCTTCTCGACGACGTGCCCGTCGTCGAACAGCACATAGGCGCCGTAGGGGATGCGGTGCGTGGACAGCTCGCGGCCATCCATGTCGAGGATCGCGATCTCGCCCGAGCGGCTGAGCGTCACCCGCCGCCCGCGCTGATCGACG
>CAXTWJ010000102.1:0-8467 GCA_964247925.1 uncultured Sphingomonas sp. | reverse complement strand
GCAGGCCGACGCCACGCTGGCCCAGTCGCAGCGCGAGCGCGCCAAGGGGCTGGTCGCCAACGGCTTCGTGTCCAAGGCGGACATCGAGACCAAGACCGCCGCGCGCGACGCCGCGGTCGCGCGCGTGCGCGTGGCGCAGGCGCAGCTCGGCCAGCAGCGCGCCACCAACGGCCGGCTCGACATCCGCGCGCCCGCCGCCGGGCTGGTGCTGACGCGGCAGGTGGAGCCGGGGCAGGTCGTGTCCGCCGGCTCGGGCGTGCTGTTCCGCCTCGCCATGGGCGGCGAGATGGAGATGAAGGCCGCGCTCGCCGAACAGGACCTGGCGGGACTGCACGTCGGGGCGCGCGCGACGGTGGCCCCGGTCGGCACGCAGGACAGCTTCCCCGGCCAGGTCTGGCAGCTGTCGCCGGTGATCGACCCGCAGACGCGCCAGGGCGTGGCGCGCATCGCGCTGCGCTATTCGCCCGCGCTCAGGCCGGGCGGCTTCGCGACCGCCAACCTGCTGGGCGGCGCCAGCACGGTGCCGCTCCTGCCCGAATCGGCGGTGCAGAGCGACAAGAGCGGCAATTTCGTGTACGTCATCGACGCGGGCAACAAGGCACGGCGGCGCAACGTCAAGACCGGGCCGGTGACGGATCAGGGCGTATCGGTGGTCGGCGGCCTGGACGGCACGGAGCGCGTGGTGGTCTCCGCCGGCGCCTTCCTCACCCCCGGCCAGGCGGTGAAGCCGGTGCTGCAGACCACCAAGGCGGGATAAGGCCGATGAGCTTTCGCAACATCTCCGCCTGGTCCATCCGCAACCCGGTGCCGCCGATCGTGCTGTTCGTGGCGCTGACGATCGCCGGCGTGATCAGCTTCATGCGGATGGACGTGAACCAGTCGCCCGACATCGACTTCCCCATCGCCTATGTCGCCATCAGCCAGCCGGGCGCCGCGCCCGCGGAGCTGGAGACGCAGGTGACCAAGCGCGTGGAGGCCGCGGCCCGCAACGTGCAGGGCGTCGATGAGCTGCGGTCCACGGTGAAGGAAGGCAGCTCGGAGACGATGCTGCAGTTCAAGATCGGCGCGAACATCGACCGCGCGGTCAACGACCTGCGCGACGCGATCGTCCAGATCCGCTCCAACCTGCCCGACGGCATCCTGGAGCCGGAGATCGGGCGCGTCGACACCACCAACAACGACATCGCCTCCTTCGCCGCCACGACCAGCGACATGACGGTGGAACAGCTGTCCTGGTACATCGACGACACCGTGTCGAAGGAGCTGCTCTCGATCCCGGGGCTCGCCGGCGTGCAGCGCAACGGCGGCGTCAGCCGCGAGATCCGGGTGATCCTGGACCCGGTGAAGCTGCAGGCGCTGGGCCTCACCGCTCCGGCGGTCAACGCGCAGCTCCGTCAGGTCAACCTCAACGCCACCGGCGGCAAGGCGCAGATCGCCGGGTCCGAACAGGCGGTGCGCGTGCTCGCCAACGCACAGGACGCCTATGCGCTGGGGCAGACGCTGATCGCCATCGGCAACGGCCGCACGGTCAAGCTGGCCGACATCGCCGACGTGCGCGACGCCACCGCCGAACAGACGTCGCTCGCCGCCGTCAACGGCAAGCAGGTGGTCTCCTTCGACTTCCAGCGGTCCAAGGGCGCGTCGGACGTCACCGTGTTCCGCGAGGTGGAAAAGAAGCTGAAGGCGCTGGAGACCCGCAATCCCCGCGTGCATTTCCAGCTGCGCTACACATCGGTCGATGACACCGAGCAGAAGTACGAGGGCGCGATCCACGCCATGATCGAGGGCGCGGTGCTCGCGGTCGTGGTCGTGTTCCTGTTCCTGCGCGACTGGCGCGCCACCGCCATTTCCGCGCTGGCCATCCCGCTCTCGGCCATCCCGACCTTCTTCTTCATGGACCTGATGAACTTCTCGCTCAACCAGATGACGCTGCTGGCGCTGTCGCTGGTCGCGGGCGTGCTGGTCGATGACGCGATCGTGGAAATCGAGAACATCGTCCGGCATATGCGGATGGGCAAGTCCGCCTATCAGGCGTCGATCGACGCCGCCGACGAGATCGGGCTGGCGGTGCTCGCCACCACCATGTCGATCGTGGCGGTGTTCCTGCCCGTGTCGGTGATGCCGGGCGTGTCCGGCCAGTTCTTCAAGAATTTCGGCCTCACCGTCGTGGCCGCCGTGCTGATGAGCCTTGCCGTCGCGCGGCTGATCACGCCCATGATCGCCGCCTATTTCCTGAAGTCGAGCGGCCATCACGAAGGTCCGGACGGCAAGTTGATGAGCCTGTACCTGCGTGCGCTGCACTGGACGGTGGACGTCAGCCGGATGCGCGCGGCCAAGGCGCGCGGCGGCGCGGCCCGCTGGTATGCGCGCCTGCTCGACCATCGGGTGTGGGTCATGGGCGTCGCGGCGCTGTGCCTGGGGCTGACGGTGATCGTGTTCGTGTCGCTGCCCCAGCAGTTCCAGCCGCCCCAGGACAATGACAGCTCCACCGTCACCGTGCAGCTGCCGCCCGGCGCGACGCTGGAGCGGACGGAAGCCGTGGTGAACCAGGTCGCGGCGCTGATGGAGAAGCAGCGCCCCACGGTGACGCAGGTCTATCAGCGCTCCTTCATCGGCAATGGTCGCGTCACGGTCACGCTGGCCGACGATCGCAAGATGACGTCGGTGGATTTCGAGCGCGGGCTCGCGCCGCAGCTGGCGTCGATCGCCGACGCGCGGGTCAATTTCCAGAACCAGAATGGCTGGGGCGGCGCCGCGCGCGACCTGTCGCTGACCTTCGGCGGCGACGATCCCGCGATCCTGACCGCGGCTGCGGACAAGATCGTGGAACAGATGTCCGGGCTGAAGTCGGTCCGCGACCCGCGTGTCGAGGGCGGCCTCAACCGGCCGGAGATCGTGATCAAGCCCCGCCTCGACCTCGCCGCCGACCTCGGCATCACCACCTCCACGCTGTCCAACGCGATCCGGGTGGCCACGATCGGCGAGATCGACCAAGGCTCCGCCCGTTTCTCGCTGTCGGATCGCCAGATCCCGATCCGGGTCGCCTTCCCCCAGGACGCGCGCCAGCGGCTCGCCAATATCGAGAACCTGGCGGTGCCGACCCAGACCGGCGGCTCCGTGCCGCTGAAGGTCGTGGCCGACATCAGCTTCGGCTCCGGCCCCACCCAGATCGATCGAATCGCGCAGCAGCGTCAGCTGACGATCGGCGCCGACCTGGCCCCCGGCGTGATCGAGGGCGACGCGCAGAAGCAGATCGCCGCCCTGCCGGCGATGAAGGATCTGCCGATCGGCGTGTCCAAGCTCGACGTCGGCCAGTCCAAGGCGCAGGGCGAGCTGGTCTCCAACATCATCATCGCGGTGTTCGCGGGATTCTTCCTGCTCTTCGCGGTGCTGGTGCTGCTCTACCGCCGCTTCCTGCCGCCGTTCGTCAATCTGGGCTCGCTGTTCCTGGCGCCGCTCGGCGCGTGCATCGCGCTCAGGATCGCGGGGATGGCGGTGTCGCTGCCCGTCTATATCGGCCTGCTCATGCTGCTGGGCATCGTCGCCAAGAACTCGATCCTGCTGGTCGATTTCGCGCTGGAGGAGATGGGCAAGGGCGTGCGCCGGCTCGACGCGATCATCGACGCGGGGCACAAGCGCGCGCAGCCGATCGTGATGACCACCGTCGCGATGGTGGCGGGGATGCTGCCCACCGCGATCAACCTGGGCGGCGGCGATTCCTTTCGCGCGCCGATGGGCGTGACGGTGATGGGCGGGCTGATCCTGTCCACCGCGCTGACGCTGCTGATCGTGCCGTCCTCGTTCAGCCTCGCGGTCGGGTTCGAGCGCGCGATCGGCACCAGGCTGGGCCGGCGGCTGATCTCCTACCGCCCCGGCGACGACGGCACGCCGGTCATCGACGCCACGCCGCCGCGCCCGGCGCTGGGCGGCGTGCAGGGGCGGCTCGGCTTCGACGACGGCGTGCGGCCGGCGGAGTGAGGTGAACCACTGCCCCGCTCGGGGGTTGAGCACGCGATGACGCTCCGCCCCCGCGCCGGTTTCGATGTCGCGCCGCCGGGGCTCACACGGATGCGGCTGGTCGCGGGCGGGCTGCTGGTCGCGATGGCCGCGCTGTTCCTGCTCAGCCGCGCGCTCATCCCCTTGCATCCGGCCTGGGGCTTCGCCCGGGCGTTCGCGGAAGCCGGCATGGTCGGCGGGATGGCCGACTGGTTCGCGGTCACCGCGCTGTTCCGCCATCCGCTCGGCCTCCCCATCCCGCACACCGCGATCGTGCCGCGCAACAAGGAGCGGATCGGCGACCAGCTCGCCCAGTTCCTGCGCGAGAACTTCCTGATCACCGCCGTGATCGCGCGGCGGATGCAGCGGCTCGACATCGCCGGCGCGATCGCGCGCTGGCTGACCGACCCGCCCGAGGGCGCGGGCGGCGCCTTTCGCGCCGGGGCGTCGAAACTGGTCGCGCAAATGCTGGAGGCGCTCGATCCGCAGCGGCTGGGCGGCCTGGTCAAGAGCGCGATCGCCAATCGCGTGCGCGAGGCGGAGGTGGCACCGACGCTCGGCCAGCTGCTGAAGGCGGCGATGGCGGAGAACCGCCACCTGCCCCTGCTCGACGCCGCGATCCGCTGGGCGGGCAGCGCGCTCGCCGACAACGAGCACCTGATCCGTCAGATCGTCCACGACAAGGCGGGTTCCATCCTGCGCTGGACCGGGCTGGACGAGACCGTGTCCAACAAGCTGATCGACGGCCTTTCCGGCCTGCTCGCCGACATGGCCGCCGATCCCGAACACCCGCTGCGCAAGCGCGCGGAAAATGGGCTCGACACGCTCAGCTGGGACCTGCGCTTCAACCCGGCCATGCGCGCACGCGTCGATCGGGTGAAGGAGGACGTGCTGACCAACGCGTCGGTGCAGCGCTGGCTCGATGGCCTGTGGGAACAGGCGCGCGCCGGCCTGCTCGCGGTCGCGCGCGACCCGGAGCGGGCGATGCGCGGCCGGCTGGGCGACGTGCTGCGCCAGCTGGGCGAAACGCTGCGCGAGGATCGGCGTCTCGCCCGCACGATCAACCGCTTCGTCCGCCGCGCGGCGGTGGGCGCGGCCACCGACTATGGCGACGGCATCGTGCGCCTGGTATCGGAGACGGTGCACTCCTGGGACACGCGCACGATCACGCGTCGGCTGGAGAACGCGGTCGGCAAGGACCTGCAATACATTCGCGTCAACGGCACGCTGGTCGGCGGGCTGGTCGGGCTGGCCATCCACACCGTCGATGTCGCGCTCGGCTGACCGCCGCGATCACGGGCAGCCGAGATGGGCGCTGATCCGAAGTGGCGGAGCGGGAGGGATTCGAACCCTCGATACGCTTTTGACGTATACTCACTTTCCAGGCGAGCGCCTTCGACCACTCGGCCACCGCTCCGCATGCCAGGATGCGCGTCGCTAGCGGGTCGGGTCCGATCCCGCAAGGCGATTGCGTGGGCGCACGCGGTGGGGCAGGTTCGCGGGCATGATCCTACCCTTTCCATGGCTCGCGCTGGCCGCGCAGGCCACGCCCTCCGCCCCGCCGGCCGCCACCGATCCGCTCGAGGCGGACTGGCGCGCGATCCCGGACGACGAGCTGCTCGTGATCGAGCTCGCCACGGGCAAGCGCGTCGTGATCCGGCTCGCCGCCGCGCAAGCGCCCGAGCACGTCCGCAATATCCGCACGCTCGCGCGGACGCGCTGGTGGGACGGAGCCAGCGTGTACCGGGTGCAGGAGAACTGGGTCGCGCAATGGGGCGATCGCACGGAAAAGAAGCCGTTGCCCGCCGGGGTCACCGATCATCCCGCGGCCGAGTTCGAGATCGCCGGCTTCACGCCCGCGGTGCGGATGGGCAGGGCGGACAGCTACTCGACCGCGTCGGGCATCACCGCCGATGGCTGGCCGGTCGCGACGAATGGCAGGCAGGCGTGGCTGACGCACTGCTACGGGATGGTGGGGGTCGCGCGCGACGCGCTGCCCTCCACCGGCTCTGGCGCGGAGCTGTTCACGCCGATCGGCCAGTCGGCGCGACGGCTCGACCGAAACTACACGGTGGTGGGGCGAATCGTGGACGGGATGCAGTACCTGTCCGCGCTGCCGCGGTCCGACGCGCCGATGGGAATGTACGCAAGTGAGAGCGAGGTGCTGCCGATCGTGGCCGTGCGCCTGGCCAGCGATATCGCGCCGGGCGAACGCCCGCGCTACCAGTATCGCGCCGCCGACAACCCCCGCTACGCCGCCGCCGTGCGGGGCAAGGAGAGTCCGCCGCCGCCGACCGTCTCGCTGGGCGGGGCGAGCGTGTGCGACGTGCTGCCGGCGGTGCGCAAGGCGTCGTGAAGTTGCATCCTACACGGGCCGTTGTGACCTTTCTCGACCGGCGCCGATAAGGGCGAGGCAGCGCGGGGCATGCGTGTAGGACAGCGGCGGCGGTCAGGAACCCCGATCGGTGCCCCTGGCCCAATCGCTTACCTGCGCCGCCACCTGATTGGCCGCGTCGTTCAGCGCCTGCCCCACGATCGGGCCCTGCACCGCCGCGACGGGGACGCGCGCCTCGAACCGGCGCTTCTCCACCGCCGTCTGGTTCGGGCGGATCAGCGTCGCGTCGTAGGTGACGACCGCCATCTGGACGGTGGCGTCGATGCCGAAGCTGCGCAGATCCCCCCCCAGCGTCGCGCTGGGATCGCTCAATGACTGCACGCCCGACAGCACCACGAAGCCGGCGCGCGCGGTCAGCGTGTCGGCCAGCAGCCGCGCGAACAGGCGCGCGGGCGGCTCCGACCAGACCGCGTTCTTGACATACGCGATCTCCGTCGGGCTGGACTGCACGGGCACGCGGGCGGTGGCGAGCGAGGCGGGCGTGGTCGGCACCTGCACCACGATCGAGCGCGCGGCCGCCGAGCTCTGCGCCTGCCCGACCGTCACCGCCGAGGCGGGCGTGAGCACGAGCAGCGCGGGCGGGGGCTTGGCGCCGAAGCTGATGCAGCCGGCCAGGGCAAGCGTCGGGAGGGCGGCCCAGAGGACAGGGTGGCGGAGCGGGTGCTTCATGGTCACTTGCCCTTGTAGTCGGGAAGACGCTGCGAGCCGATCAGCGAGCTCGCGCCCCCCTGATCGACCTTTTCCGCGATCGAGGACAGCGCGGCGGCGCTGACGCGCAGGTCGTGGACGAGCTGGTTCGCCTCGGGAATGGTCTGCTTGCTGAACGTGGTCAGCCCCGGCCTGGCCGCCGTGATCGCGCCATTCAGCGCATCGGCGGACTGCTGCGCCGACGCGATGGCCTTGTTCAGGTTCTGGATGGTCGGCTTGACGTCGCTGGCCAGCACGCCGTTGGTGGTCGCGGCCAGGTCGCCGATCTTCTGGCTGGCGTCGCCCGCCTGCTGGATCGCGACGCGGGTCTGGGCCAGCGTGGCGGCGATCTCCGGCCCGCGATCGGCGATGGCGCCGGTCAGCCGGTTGGTGTTGGCGAGGATGCCCGCGATCGACTGCTGGTTCTTGTCGCCGAGCAGGATGGTGAGCCGCTCGGTCAGCGCCGACACTCGTTCCAGCAGCTGTGGCGCCGACGCCAGCAGCGCGCCGAAGCCGCCGACCTTGGGCGGGATCTCCGGCACGCCGTAACGGCAGCCGGGACCGGGCTGGTCGGCGGTGGGGCAGGTGACCTCCGGCTTGCCGGCGATCCCGCCGTCCAGAGACACGGTACTGGTGCCGGTGAAGCTGCCCTGCACGGTCGCGAACGTGCCCTGCAGCACGGGCGTCTTGGGGTCGATCGCGATCCGCACGCGCACATATTTGGGATCGGGCTTCCACAGCTCGATCTCCTTCACCTGACCCGACGGCACGCCGGAATAGGTGACGGCGGAACCCTTGGCGACGCCATCCACGGCCTGCGAGAAGAAGATGTCGAACTCCTTCTCGCGCGCGGTGCCGAGCCGGGCGAGCCAGATCGTGAACAGCGCCAGCACGGCGAGCAGGATCAGCACCACCGTGCCGACCAGGACGTGGTTGGACTTGGTTTCCATCAGTTCGTCCTCGTTCCCGCGGCCCGGCCCGGGCCGGCGCCGTCCGCCGCGGCGTGGTGGTACTGCTTGTACTGCACCTCGGTCGGGTGGCGGCCCGCCGCGGCGGCGGCGCCCTCATGCGCCGCGACGCCAGCTTGCGCCTCCTGCGTCGCCACCGCCGCGCGGCCGCGCGGTCCCCGGAAATACTCCTGGATCCAGGGGTGGTCGGTCGCCAGCAGCTCGTCGATCGTGCCGACCGCGATCACCTTCTTGTCGGCCAGCACCGCGACCCGGTCGCAGATGGCGTAGAGCGTGTCGAGGTCGTGGGTGATCAGGAAGACGGTCAGCCCCAGCGTATGCTGCAGCCCCTGGATCAGCTGGTCGAACGCCGCCGCGCCGATCGGGTCGAGCCCGGCGGTGGGCTCGTCGAGGAACAGCAGCTCCGGGTCGAGCGCCAGCG
>CAXTWJ010000101.1:4466-8476 GCA_964247925.1 uncultured Sphingomonas sp. | reverse complement strand
CGCGCTCCCGGGGGGGGGGGGCCCCCCGGCGCGGCGGGGCGCCGCCCTGCGCCTCGCGGCGCCCCGGCGCCGGTGACCAACACCGCGCGCGCGCCGTCGCGACGGTCAAGCGCCATCGACAGCTCATCCGCCATGGCGAACGACGCGGCGTTGAGCCGGTCGGGGCGGTTGAGCGTCAAGTGGAGCACGTCGCCCCGGCGCTCGGCGAGGATGGTCTGATCGTCGGGCATACCCACTCCGTTCGTCCCGAGCGAAGTCGAGGGACAATGTGTCTCGACTACGCTCGACACGAACGGAATCCTAGTGATCCGCCGGCGTCTCCATCAGCTCGACCAATACCCCGCCCATGTCGCGCGGGTGGACGAAGACGATCGGCGTCCCGTGCGCGCCGATCCGCGGCTCGCCGAGCACGGTCGCGCTCCTTGCTTTGAGGTCGGCGATGGCGGCGTGGATATCGGGCACCTCGAAGCAAATGTGATGCTGCCCGCCGGCGGGGTTCTTGCGCAGGAAGCCGGCGATCGGCGAGCTGTCGTCATACGGCTCGATCAGCTCGATCTGCGTGTTGGGCGCGTCGATGAAGCACACCCGCACGCCCTGCGCCGGCAGGTCGAACGGCGCGCCGATCGCGACGGCGCCGAGGAGCGTGCGCCAGGTCTCGATCGAGCGTTCGATCGAGGGGGTGGCGACCCCGACATGATTGAGGCGGCCAAGGGTCATATTACCGCTTTCAGATCAGGAACGCGATCGGCTTTGCAGTTGCTAAAATATCGCAGGATACCTCCCGACTTGTCAGCCGCTCTAAAGGTCTCGATGCCAGTCCCGTTAATTCGATCTACTTCAAGATTGGTTGAACCATCGGTGTCTCTCGAACTAGCTGCGATGTTACTATCGCTTAGCGTTGCCGCCACTGGCAATGAGGGGCGACCCGTTTTAACTTGCTGAACAGTCTGGGCCTTTTTATCCACGATAAAGGTGACGCTGCCATCATCCGAGGCAGTCCCCGGAGAACCGATCATCTCCATCTTGGACGAGCAGGTGAATGCCGTTTGCGGACTGCATGCACTGGCTAACATCAAGCCGGCGAGCACCGACAGTCTTTTAGAGCGGGATGTTGTCATGCTTCTTCCACGGGTTCTCAAGCTGCTTCCCGCGTAGCTTCCTTAACCCCAGCGCGATCCGCCGCCGCGTCGAGTGCGGCTGGATAACCTCGTCGATGAAGCCCTTGCTCGCCGCCACGAACGGGTTGGCGAAGCGCGCCTCGTACTCGGCGGTCCGCTCGGCGATCTCCTCGGGCGTTCGCCCGCGGAAGATGATCTCGACCGCGCCCTTCGCGCCCATCACCGCGATCTCGGCGGTCGGCCAGGCGTAGTTGAGGTCGCCGCGCAGGTGCTTGGACGCCATCACGTCGTACGCGCCGCCATAGGCCTTGCGGGTGATGACGGTGATCTTGGGCACGGTCGCCTCGGCATAGGCGAACAGCAGCTTGGCGCCGTGCTTGATGATGCCGTTATGCTCCTGCGCGGTGCCGGGCAGGAAGCCGGGAACATCGACGAAGGTGACGATGGGCACGTCGAACGCATCGCAGAAGCGGACGAAGCGCGCGGCCTTCTTCGACGAATTGATGTCGAGCACGCCGGCCAGCACGGTCGGCTGGTTGGCGACCACGCCGATCGTGCGGCCCTCGATCCGGCCGAAGCCGGTGATGATGTTGGCGGCGTGGGCGGGCTGGACCTCGAAGAAGTCGGCCTCGTCGACCACTTTCCGGATCAGCTCGTGCATGTCATAGGGCTGGTTGGCGGACGCCGGAATGAGCGTGTCGAGCGAGTCCTCGACGCGATCCCACGGGTCGGAGGTCGGCCGCTCCGGCACGCCCTCCCGGTTTGACAGCGGCAGGAAATCGATGAAGTCGCGCGCGGCGAGCAACGCCTCGACATCATCCTCGAACGCGACGTCGGCGACGCTGGTCTTGGTGGTGTGCGTGACCGCGCCGCCCAGCGCCTCCTGGCTGACCACCTCGTTGGTCACCGTCTTGACCACGTCGGGGCCGGTGACGAACATATAGGACGAGTCCTTCACCATGAAAATGAAGTCGGTCATCGCCGGCGAATAGACCGCCCCTCCCGCGCATGGCCCCATGATGAGGCTGAGCTGCGGCACCACGCCCGAGGCCAGCACGTTGCGCTGGAACACCTCGGCATAGCCGCCGAGCGACGCCACGCCCTCCTGGATGCGCGCGCCGCCCGAATCGTTGAGCCCGATCACCGGCGCGCCGACCTTCAGCGCCATGTCCATGATCTTGCAAATCTTCTGCGCGTGGCGTTCCGATAGCGAGCCGCCGAACACGGTGAAGTCCTGGGAGAACACGAATACCAGCCGGCCGTTGATCGTGCCCGAGCCGGTGACCACGCCGTCGCCCGGAATCACTTGCTCCGCCATGCCGAAATCGGTGGCGTTGTGCTCGACGAACATGTCGAGCTCCTCGAACGAGCCCTCGTCCAGCAGCACGTCGAGGCGCTCGCGCGCGGTCAGCTTGCCCTTGGCGTGCTGCGCGGCGATGCGCTTTTCACCCCCGCCCAGTCGGGCGGCGGCACGGCGGCGGTCCAGTTCGGCGATGGTCGAGCTCATGCAATCTTCCTTGGCCAGAGCGGGCGCGATTGCAACCTAGCCGAGCGCCGCGCGCAGCCGATCGCGGTCGAGCGCCCCTTCCCAGCGCGCCACCAAGATCGTCGCCACCGCGTTGCCGATGAAGTTGGTCAGGCTGCGGCATTCGGACATGAAGCGATCCACGCCCAGGATCAGCGCCATGCCCGCGACCGGCACGCTCGGCACGATCGACAGCGTCGCGGCGAGCGTGATGAAGCCGGCGCCAGTGACGCCCGCCGCGCCCTTGGATGACAGCATCGCCACGCCGAGCACCACGAGCTGTTGCTCCCAGCCGAGCGGCGTGCCGGTCGCCTGCGCGATGAACAGCACGGCGAGCGTCATGTAGATGTTGGTGCCGTCGAGGTTGAATGAATAGCCTAACGGCACGACCAAGCCGACCACGGGCTTGGCGCAGCCCGCCGCCTCCAGCTTTTCGATCAGCGCGGGTAGCGCGGCTTCGGAGGAGGAGGTGCCGAGCACCAGCAGCAGCTCGGTGCGGAGATAGCGGAGCAGCTTCAGGATCGAAAAGCCGGTCGCCGCCGCGATGCCGCCCAGCACGACGAGAACGAATAGCGCCGCGGTCGCGTAGAAGGTCGCGACCAGCGCACCGAGGTGGGCGAGGCTGGCGAGGCCGTACCTGCCGACGGTGAAGGCGATCGCCCCGAACGCGCCGATCGGCGCGGCGCGCATCACCAGCGCGACGAGGCGGAACACGATCAGCGACAGGCGTTCGAGCAGGTCCGCGACGGGCCGCGCCGGCTCGCCGACCAGGCTGAGCGATACGCCGAACAGGATCGCGACGAGCAGCACGGGCAGGATGCTCGGGCCGGTGAAGGCGCCCACCAGCGAGTTGGGGATCACCTCCAGCAGGAAACCCGTGATGCTGGCATCGTGCGCCTGGCGGACATAGGTCCCGACCGCGCCCGCATCGAGCGTCGCGGGATCGACCGCCATGCCCGCCCCGGGGCGGACGAGGTTGCCGACGACGAGGCCGACCAGCAGCGCCAGCGTCGAGACGGCGAGGAAATAGCCCAGCGCCTTGCCCGCGACCCGCCCCAGCCCTTTCAGCTCGGCGACCCCCGCGATGCCGGTGGTGAGGGTCAGGAAAATCACGGGTGCGATGATCATGCGCACGAGCTTGATGAACGCATCGCCTAATGGCTTCAGCCCGGCGCCGGTGGTGGGCGCGAGCGCGCCGACAAGCGCGCCGAGCGCGATGGCGAGGAGGACTTGGAGGTAGAGGTGCCCGGCCCAGTGCGGGCGTCGAGATTGCGCGTCCACGCCTGCCCTCCCCCAACCGAAAAAGGGCCGCGCCCTGGCGCGGCCCGTTTATGGTGGGGTCTGGCCCAGGGACACACATGTGTAAA
>CAXTWJ010000101.1:0-4456 GCA_964247925.1 uncultured Sphingomonas sp. | reverse complement strand
TCATCCGCCCCTCCCCGGAACGGAAAGTGGGCAGCGCGGTGGGGGTGCCCTTATCTGGTGCGTACTGACCATGTCAGACACTTGTCTAACCGCCAGACCGCGATCTCTGAGGTGGGCAGCATAGCTGCTGTCCGGCCGGCGTCAAGCGCTATCAGAAACATGGTCCAGAGGCAGCCATCTAGCTTTGCTGGGCTCTGAGCAGCGATCCATACGCCGTTTACCAAAAGATCCAAGACGTATATAAAGCTAGATACGGCATTAACGCAATAGTTTGGTGTCGTTTAAGCAGAGCCTGTCGGGTCAGCCCGACTGTTGGAGCTGTCGGCGCAACCTGCGCCGATCCGGTGGGAGTGGGTCGGCCGCCGGTTGACCCGCTCCCATTCCAGCGCTTCAGTCTCGCGAACGGGAGGGGAACATGACGGACTGGCGACTCGGTATAGATTTGGGGACTAACTCGCTCGGCTGGGCGGCGCTCGCGCTCGCGCCTGACGGTGATCGCTGGCTACCTAATGGCATCCTCGCTGCCGGGTCGCGCATTTTTGGTTCATCACCACAGGGTGCAGGACGCGATCCCAAATCGGGCGCGTCGCTCGCGGTTGACCGCCGCGACGCGCGCGCGATGCGGCGGCGGCGCGATCGGTTCCAGCAGCGCCAGCGCGCGCTGATGGCGCACCTCGTCGCCGATGGGCTATTCCCGAGCGACCCCGCCGAACGCCGCAAGCTGGAGGTGCTCGATCCTTACGAATTGCGCGCCCGCGCGCTGGACAAGGCGCTCACACTGCCGGAGCTCGGCCGCGCGATCTGGCATCTCAACCAGCGGCGCGGCTTCAAATCGAACCGCAAGACTGACAAGCCGGACAGGCCTGGCGACGAGAGCGGCAAGATCAGAAAGGGCGTCGGCCGGCTCGAAGGCCAGATTGCGGAGGCCGAACGCGCGGCCGGCGCCGAACCGGACAGCTGGACCTTCGGCAAGTGGCTGCACATGCTGCGCCAGCCCAGCCCAGATCATCCCGACGGGCGAACCGTCCGCGCGCGGTTGCGCCCTGAACCCGGCGAGGACGCCAAGGGAATGGGCTACGACTTCTACCCGGGCCGTGCGCTGCTCGAGCATGAGTTCAATACGATCTGGGCCGCGCAGGCGTCTCACCATCCCGACGTCCTCACGCCCGAGGTCCACGATCGCCTCTTCGAGATCGTCTTTAGACAACGCCCGCTCAAGCAGCCGCAGATCGGCACGTGTACCTTCGGGTCCGGTGAGTCCCGCCTCGCCAAGGCGCGTCCCCTGTTCCAGCGGCGGCGCCTGCTGGAGGAGGTCAATGCGCTGATGGTCGTCCGCACGGGCCAACGATCAGCACGTCTGACGCCGGAGGAGCGGGATGCCATCCTGCTCATCAAGCCGGACGCGAAGGCGAAGATCAGCTTCGACAAGATGCGCAAGGCGTTGAAGCTGGATCAGGAAGTCAAGTTCAACAAGGAAAGCGAGAACCGCGACGGGATCCTTGGTGACGAGGTCGCGGTGATCATGGGAGCGAAGACGCGCTTTGCCGAGCGTTGGGTACATCTCACGCCAGACGAGCAATGGGCCGTGGTGGAGCGGCTGGAAACGGTACAGACCGACGCAGAGCTCGACGCTTTTCGCGCTTGGCTGATCGAGCGCTACGACCTCACGCCCGAACGCGCCGTCGCCGTCGCGGCCGCGCGGCTGCCGCAGGGCTATGGCCGCTTCGGCGAGCGCGTCACGCGCGACCTCATCGATGCGCTGCAGCATGAGCGGACGCCGGCCGGTCGGACGCCCGATGCGCCGCCGATCGAACCGGGCAAGGTCATCGTGTACAGCGAGGCGGTCGCGGCGCTCGGCCTGCACCACAGCGATCTGCGCGACGGCGTGGATCATCGCGGCAAGCTGCCGCTCTATCCCGAGGTGCTCGAGCGCCATCTGCTGCCCGGATCGGGAGATGCCTCCGAACCGGATGTGTTCAAGCGGATCGGCCGCCTGACCAACCCAACCGTGCATATCGGCCTCAATCAGCTGCACCGCACCGTCAACAAGCTGATCGAGCGCTTCGGCCCGCCTCGCGAGATCGCGATCGAGCTGGCGCGCGAGCTTAAGCTGACCGACGAGGAGAAGAAGAAGCGCAATCGCGAGAATAACGAGAACCGCCTAGCGGCGGACCGTCGTGGGAAAATCCTCGAGGAGAACGAGATCGAGAACAACGGCGAAAACCGCGCCAAGCTGCGGCTGTGGGAAGAACTGGATCAGAACGCGATGGGGCGGCAATGCGTCTATTCGGGCGAGGTCATCGGCATCCGCCGGTTGTTCTCCCCCGAGGTCGAGGTCGATCACATTCTGCCGTTCGCGGCCACGCTCGATGACAGCAACGGGAACAAGATCGTCTGCGTTCGTGAGGCCAACCGGCTGAAGCGCAAACGCAGCCCGTTCGAGGCGGCGGAAGACCTCCACCGGCGCTTTGGCGATCAGGCTTCCTGGGATCAGATCGCCGCCCGCGCCGCCCGCCTGCTCCGCAACAAGCGCTGGCGCTTCGAGCCGGATGCCCTGCGCAAGGCGACGGAAGAACGCGATTTCCTCCCGCGACAGCTGGTCGATACGCAATACCTTGCCCGGCTCGCCCGCGAGTACCTGACGTCGCTCTATCCCGAACGCGGTGAGGGGAGCAGCAACGTCTGGGTGTCACCCGGCCGGATGACGGCCATGGTGCGTCGCAAGCTCGGGCTCGATCGCGGCATCATCACCAACGACAATCTGGTCGGCAGCGACGCGGACAAGAACCGGCTCGATCACCGGCACCATGCGATCGACGCGCTGGTGATCGCCGTGATCGATCGCTCGATGCTGCAACGGATCGCCCATGCCTCCGGCTCGCAGGGGGACGAAGGGCTGGACCGCATCATCATCCCGGAGCCCTGGGAAGGTTTCCGGGAGGAGGCGCGCACCGTCGTTCGCGCGATCACCGTCAGTCACCGTGTCGATCACGGCACCGCCGGCCACGGCACCGGTTCCACCGCAGGTCGCCTCCACAATGATACGGCTTATGGCCTGACCGGGCAGACCGACCCGAAGGGCACCCCGATCGTGGTGCGCCGCAAGCCGTTGGACACGCTGACCCCCGCTGACATCCCAAGCGTGCGGGACCCCGACCTGCGCGTCGCCATGCAGCGCGCCGTCGAGGCCGGAAGGCCGCTGGCCAGCGTGGCGACGCTCGGGCCCACGCAGTTCCGCAACACCAGTCGCGTCCGAGTCACCGAGCCGCTCTCCGTGATCCCGATCCGCGACCGCCAAGGCCGCGCCTACAAGGCGTACAAGGGCGACTCCAACTACCGCTACGACATCTGGGAAATGCCCGACGGAAAGTGGCGCGCGCAGGTGGTCTCGATGTTCGAGGCGCACCAGCCCGGCGAGCGGGAGCGCCCGCACCCCGCCGCCAAGCGCGTGATGAGCCTTTTCCGGGACGACATCCTTGCGATCGAGCGCGCCAACGGCGAGCGCGAACTGGTGCGGATCGTCAAGTTCTCGGACAAGCAGTTCGCGGTCGCCCCGCCACAGGAGGCCGGCGCGCTCAAGGCGCGCGACGCCGACAAGGGCGATCCATTCAAGTACATCTACCCCTCACCCAACACGCTCAAGGCGTGGCGCGCGCGTAAGGTCGGCGTCGACGAGATCGGCCGCGTTCGCGATCCGGGCTTCCCCGCGCGCACCGCCGTGCGCCGCACGCGCGCCAAAATGGTGGGGTAGCGGAACACCGCCGATCAGGACCAATCTGCTCGCGCGCCTTCGCTGACTTATCAACCCTCCCGCCCTACGCTCCTCGGCGGGAGGACACGGGTGGAGCGCATCGTCGATATCGCCACGGACGGCCGGCATCTGTCGATGCACCGCGGGTTTCTGATTGTGGCCGAAGGACATGAAGAGGTCGGTCGCGTGCCGCTCGACGATGTCGGCGCGGTGGTCGTCCACGCTCACGGCGTGACCTGGACCACCAACCTGGTCGTCGCGCTCGCCGAGCGGGGCGCGACGATGCTCTTGTGCGGCGCGAACCATTCGCCCGTCGCGATCTGCCTGCCGATCGCCGGCCACCACGCCCAGAACGGGCGGATGCGCGCGCAGTGGGAGGCGCGGCGCCCGCTCGCCAAGCAGCTGTGGCGCGGGATCATCGTGGCGAAGATCCGCTGGCAGGGCGCGGTGCTCGCCGCCAACGGGGTGAGCGCCGCGCCCTATGAGTTCCTGGCGCGGCGCGTCGGGTCGGGCGACCCGGAGAACATCGAGGCACAGGCGGCGCGGCGCTATTGGGGCGAACTGATGGGGGCCGACTTCCGCCGCGACCGCGACGCGGGCGGGGTGAATGCGATGCTGAACTATGGCTATGCGGTGATGCGCGCGACCTGCGCGCGCGCGGTGGTCGCGGCGGGGCTGCACCCGTCGATCGGCATTCACCACGCC
>CAXTWJ010000100.1:7595-8485 GCA_964247925.1 uncultured Sphingomonas sp. | reverse complement strand
CTACAACGGCGGCAACGACTCGAGCGGTGCAAGCGGGTCCCGGGTCGCGGCCAACAACAGCAGCACCGCCACCGACAACACCAACAACTCGACCAACCTCAACGGCAGCCAGAACAACAGCTCCACCAACAACAGCGGCAACGACTCGAGCGGGGCGAGCGGGACCCGTGTGGCGGCCAACAATAGCGGCACCGCGACCGACGCCTCCAACTCGAGCAGCAACGGCGCGGGCACCGTGGGCGCCAACAGCGGCGGCGTGGCGACCGACAACTCGAACCGGTCGGTGAACACCACCAACAACAACAATCAGCAGACCGCGAACAACACGACCGACAACACGACGAACAACAACAACCAGCAGACGGCCAACACGACCAACACGACGAACCAGGACAACTCGGACCGGTCGACGAACGACAGCGGCAACACCGCGACCACGACCAACGTGGCGACGACCAACACGACCAACACCGACAACTCGCAGCGGACGACCAACACCGACAATTCGGATCGGTCGAACAACGTCGCCTATACCGACTCGTTCAACTCGACGACGGAGACGGCGGGCGACGCGACCAACTCGAACAACGGCGCGTTCGGCGACGGCGCGGTCGTGGCGAGCTCCTCGCTGTCCAACTATGTGTCGGGCGTGAAGGTCACCTTCGCCGGTACGGCGGCGGCGGCGAGCACGACGGACAACCGTCTGTCCTCCGGCGACAATGCGTTCCAGAACTTCGCCGGGTTCCAGGCGCTCAACCAGAACACCGGCACCGGCGCTTCGCAGAACGCGAACGTCAGCGTCGCGGTCACGACGGGCAACATCACCCGCTAGGCCGCACCCGGGCGGGGGGGGGGGGGGGGGGGCGGGGCGGGCGGCGCGCCGCCGCCGC
>CAXTWJ010000100.1:5378-7585 GCA_964247925.1 uncultured Sphingomonas sp. | reverse complement strand
CGACGGACCGGGGCGCGGCCACGCGGCCAAACCCCCCCCTCTCGCCCCCCCCGGGGGGGGGCCTAGGGGGGGGCCCCCGCCCCTTGCTTCACTTCGATAAAAGGGATGGTCATGTTCATCGTTCGGCCGTTTGCGAGCGCCGCCGCCTTGCTGGCCGCCTGCTCCGCTCCCGCGGCGTCGGCGCAGCAGGCGCCGACGTCCACCGCCGCCGCGCCGGCCGCGCTCGGCGACGCACCCGCCGCAGGAGCATTCGACGCCGCCGCGAGCGTGGACGAGGCCGACCTGCAAAAGGTCACGGGCCGCGAGAACCTCGGCGCCCAGATCGCCAGCGCCACCCAGCGCAACACCGTGTCCAACAACAGCGTGGTCGGCACGTCCACCACCGGCGCCGTCCAGATCGACGGCAACGCCTTCCAGAACCTGCAGGGTATGGCGGTGATCAGCGCGAACAGCGGCAACAACGTCGCCATCAACTCGGCCATGAACGTCACGGTCAATCTGGCGCCGAGATGATCCGTCAGACGACCTGCCTGCTCGCGGTCGCGGCCGCGCTGCTCGGCTGCGCGGGCCATACCAGGCCGGCCGATCCACAGTTTCTGAGCTCCTCGGGATCGCTCAACGACTACCACGTCCCCGTCGCGTCCATGCTGGCCCGCCGGTTCAACACCGTGGTGCGCCAGCAATATGATTTCAGCTGTGGCTCCGCCGCGCTCGCGACGCTGCTCAACTATCACTACGACCTGCCGCGGACGGAAGGCGACGTCTTCACCGGCATGTGGCGCAAGGGCGATCAGCCGCATATCCGCCAGGTCGGCTTCTCGCTGCTCGACATGAAGCGATACCTGGCCGACATCGGCCTCAACGCCGACGGCTATCGCGTGTCGCTCGACGCGATCGCGCAGCGCAACCTGCCAGGCATCGCGCTGATCTCCGTCAAGGGCTACCGCCATTTCGTCGTGCTGAAGGGGATCGCGGCGGACCGCGTGCTGATCGGCGACCCGTCACTGGGCCTGCGCAGCATGACGGTCGGCGAGTTCAAGCGGATCTGGAGCGGGGTCTATTTCGTGCTGAACTCCGCGACGCAGGTGGGGCAGCGCAACTTCAATGGCCCCAGGCAATGGCGCGCGCTCGCCCGCGCGCCGGTCGGTGCCCCCTTCGTCGAGCCGCTCAGCCAGCAGGCGCTGTCGCTGGCCGCGCCCTTCTACCGGGACTTCTGACCATGCGAACGGCTCTGACGGCACTCGCGCTCGCGCTCGCGCTGACCGCCGCCGCTCCGGCGGCCGCGGAGCCAACGGACGGCGGCCAGCCGGTTCGCCTGTCCGACACGGAGCTGGCGCAGATCACGGGCAAGTTCATCCTGCCCAACGGCGTCGAGCTCGCGCTGACCGTGACCAGCGACACGGTGGTCAACGGCCAGCTGATCCTGCGCACGGTGCTGGCCGTGGATCGCGTGGCGCAGGTCCAGGCGTTCGGCCGTACCGGCCAGACGCCCGTGGTGGCCTATGCCGCGGGATCGGGCACGGGGGCGACGGCTCCGTCGGGCGTGACGGTCGCGCTGGACCGGCAATCGGGCATTCAGACGGTGACGCCGACCTTCTCCGTCTCGCGCGGTGCGGTGACGGTGGGCGCGGCAGGGGCCGACGCGGGAGCGCCGACCGCCGAGGCATTGGGGCTGACGCAGCTGGCGCTGACGCCGGGCGGCCCCGCGGTCGCGACGGCCGACGGGGTCGTGTCGCTGCAGGCCGTGCGCAACGGATCACTCGTGACGCTGTCGGGGGACCAGCTGGCCGTGTCCAATCTGGTCGGCCAGTCGATCGCGACGGCCGTCGCCAACAGCGCCAACGACCGCACGCTCGACACGGTGACGAGCATCAACATCGACGCGCGCGACATCACCGCCTATCAGACGGGATCGGCGATGATGCGCGTCGACACGCTCGCGCTCGACGCGGCAAGGGGCTTGGTCCGATGATCGTGATGATGGCGGCCGCGCTGGCGGCGGGCGGGAGCATGGCGGTGGGCGCGCCCACCCAGGCGCAGGGCACCTCCATCCAGGCGCAGCTCGATCAGGCGCGCGCGGAGATCGCCGAGCAGCGTCGGCTGATCGAGGCGCAGGAAGCGCGGTTGCGCACGCTCGAGCAGAGATTGCAGGCGCCGGTCGGCATCGCCGCCTTCGCCACCACCGGCCGGCCCGCGCCGGCGCCCGC
>CAXTWJ010000100.1:0-5368 GCA_964247925.1 uncultured Sphingomonas sp. | reverse complement strand
AGCGCCACGGCCCGGCCGAGCGCATCGGCGGCGATGGCGCAGGCGAGCTCCGCGGGCGCGCCCGGCGATCCTGCGACCATCCAGCAGTCCACCATATCGCCGCCGATCGAACAGGTCGGCCAGCGCCCGGCGGGAAGCGATCGTCCTCCGGAGGTCGCCGTGCTGGGCAACGAGGGCAGCGTGGTGACGCGCAAGGGCCAGCTGACTGGCGAGGTGCAGCTCGATTATGCCCGCGCGGACCGCAACCGGGCGCTGTTCCGCGGGATCGAGGTCGTCGAATCGGTGCTGGTCGGCGAGTTCAACATCAACGAAAGCCGCCAGGACATCATCACTGGATCGCTGGCGGCGCGTTACGGGCTGACCGACAAGCTGGAACTGGGCGTGCGCGTGCCCGTCGTCCACCGCGCGGACAGTTCGGTGCTGGTCCCGGTCCAGGGCAGCACCAACAACGACGCCGCGCGCGAAGTGGACAGCGCGGCCAGGGGCACCGGGATCGGCGACATCGAACTGTCCGCGCGCTACCAGCTTCTGTCAGCGCGCGGCGGGCGGCCGTTCATCGTCGGCAACCTGCAGGTGGTCGCGCCGACCGGCTCCGACCCGTTCAGCGTTCCGCGCAACACGAACGGAGAGGCGTTGAAGGCGGCGACCGGCTCTGGCTTCTGGGGCGTTTCGCCCAGCGTGACCGCGATTCTGCCGTCTGATCCGGCGGTGTTGTTCGGCACGATCGGCTACACGCATAATTTCGGCAAGAGCGTCGACACCTTCATTTCCCCGGTGCGGATCGCCTACGTCAAGCCTGGCGACGCGCTCAGCTTCAGCGCCGGCATCGGCGTGTCGCTCAACGAGCGGACCTCGCTTAATCTGGGCTACGCGCAGACCTGGGCGTTCGGCACCTTCACCCGGACGCTGCTGTCCTCGACCACGACCGATGCGTCGGGGGCGAGGACGACCGTGCAAACGCCGAGCGAGCAGACCTCCCGCGACCTGCAGCTCGGGCGCTTCCTGTTCGGCGTGACCTACCGCGCCACCGACCGCGCGAGCATCAACTGGTCCGTCGAAGTGGGCGCGACGCAGGACGCGCCCGACGTTCGCACCGTGCTGCGGCTTCCGCTCACGCTGCTGTCGCCGAAGTGAGGGCGTCTGCCTGCAGCCGAGCGTCCGCATAGGGCCGCAGACCTGACCCCACTGTCATGTCATGGTCGTTCAGCCCTTTGCCGATGACGGTAGGCTCGACGTCCGCTACGCGCTGGCTCGCAGGCGGGTTGCCTGCTGTTCCAGTTGCAAGGAAAATGATGCGGCACCCCTCTCGCGACGAACGGCAAGCCGTTCTGGACGGCAAGCGCACGCTCAAGATGGCGCGTTCGACCCACGCGTACGTCCGCGGAAACACGGCGAAGTTCTACGAGTGGCTCGGCGCCTCGCCCGCGGCGAAGCGTGTACCGCGCGGTCCGGCGATCTGGATCTGTGGCGACTGCCACCTCGGCAATCTCGGCCCGATCAACGACGGCAACGGACGCATCGAGGTGCAGGTGCGCGATCTCGACCAAGCGGTGATCGGCAACCCCGCCCACGATCTCATCCGCCTCGGCCTGTCCCTCTCGACGGCGGCGCGCGGGTCCGACCTGCCGGGCGTGACCACCGCACGCATGATGGAGGCCATGGTCGAGGGCTATGCCGAAGCCATGGCCGACCCGCGAGATGGTGACGCCGGGCCCGAGCCGGACGTGGTGCGCAGCGTGAAGCGGCGCGCGCTCGGCCGCAAGTGGAAGCATCTCGCCGAAGAGCGGCTGGACGGCCCGGAGCCGGGCATCCCGCTCGGCGACAAGTTCTGGCCGCTGGAGGCGGACGAGCGGGCCGAGCTCACGAACGTGCTGGCCGTGCCGGAGGTCTCCACGCTGGTATTGTCGCTCGATAGCAAGGACCGCGACCGGTCGGTCAAGCTCGTCGACGCCGCCTACTGGATGAAGGGGTGCAGTTCGCTCGGCCTGCTCCGCTTCGCCGTGCTGGCGGGCCTCAAGAACGCGACCGGCCGCTCGGACTATGCGCTCATCGATCTGAAGGAAGCGACGGCCCCGATCGCCCCGGTCGCGCCCGGTGCGCGGATGCCGGACGATCCGGCCGAACGCGTCGTCGCCGCCGCCCGCGCGCTCGCACCCCATCTTGGCGACCGGATGACCGCGACCAGGGCGTTCGGCCGATCGCTGTTCATCCGCGAGCTGTCGCCCCAGGACCTCAAGCTCGAGGTGGACCAGTTCAGCCACGGCCAGGCGATCAAGGCGTCGCGCCATCTCGCCTTCGTGGTCGGCAAGGCGCACGCGCGACAGATGGACGCAGCCACGCGGCAGGACTGGGCCCATGTGCTCGAGGCCGACCGGCGCGGCATGATCGATGCCCCGACCTGGCTGTGGGAGAGCATCGTCGCGCTCGCGGGGAGCCACGAGGCGGGATATCTGGATCATTGTCGGCGCTACGCCCTGATCGGCTGAGCTTGTCGGACCTGACGAGCTGAACGGTGAGCTGGTGTAGCCGTGGCGTGCCATCGGCCACGGCGTGCCGTTCACGCTTCCACGCTGAACACCACGCGCCGCACGACCGGGTCGGCCGTCGCCAGCCGCAGCGTCACCACCTCTCCCTCGGCCAGCCCGTCCGCCGCCGCCAGCACCGGGGCGGGGAAGCCGGCCGGCACGTCGAACTCGGTCCTGATCGCGGCCAGCCCCTGCGCCAGCGCGGCCGTGGGGTCGGCGATCGCGGTCAACGCCCCTCCAGCGTCGCCCGCGCCGCGTCGAGCCGCGCGGCATAGGCGGTCAGCACCGCGGCCGTGCGCGCCGCATAGACGTTGGCGTCGTCGAACCGCCGCTCCTCGATTGCCTCGCGCACGCCGGGCAGCGTCTTGGCGCCATAGCCGGTGAAGCGGCCGGGCGCATAGACCAGGTTCTGATACCAGGGCCGGCCCGGCAGCCCGCGCGGGTCGAGCAGCAGCTGGTCGATGTCGCGCAGCTGCGCGTTGAGCCGCGCGCGGGCGCCCGGGTCGAGCCGGCTGGCGCGCTCGGCATAGGACTTGTCGAGCGCGGTCGCCGCCGTGCTCAGCCGATCGACCGCGTCCTCCAGCGCCGCCAGCTCGATATGCGGCGTGCGCGCCTCCGCCGCCGGGGCGCCGGTCGGCTTGAGCGGGTCGGCCGCCAGCCGGAAGGCGCCGTCGGTCAGCAGGTGTTCGCGCTTGCGATCCTCCGCGCGGCGGTCGTCGGCCAGCTTCTTCACCTCGGTCAGATAGGTCGCGACCGTGTCCGCGAAGTCGCCGAACCGCTGCGGCGGGGTGTCCGCGTCGGCGACGCGCAGCACCACGCGCCCGACCAGCTTCGACAATGCCGCCCCATATCGCAGTCCCGGATCGTCGAAGGTCGTGAAATGGTGAAAGCTGTCATAGACCGAATGATAGACGCCGCCGCTCTCGTCCTCGCCGCCGAAGCCCAGGTTGAGCGCGGGGATGCCGAGGTGCTGCAGCATCGCCGAATAGTCGGAGCCCGAGCCCAGCGGGCCGATCGGCAGGTCGCCGCCCTTCTCGGCGGCCGCGAGCTCGGCGTCGTTCGCGCGGCCCAGCTTGTCGAACGCCACCACCCGCACGCCCGCGCGGTTGCGCTCGGCGACGGTGGCGCCCGTCTCGGGATCGCGCACGTCGGCCGCCGCGCCGTTCACCAGATGCTGCCAGTCATGTGACCCCTGCGCGCCGAAGAAGCCGCGGCCATTGCCGTCGGTGTTGACGTAGAGCACCGCCTTCTTCTTCAGCTCGGCGCCATGCGTCTCGGCCCATTCGGTCGAGCCGAGCAGCCCCGGCTCCTCCGCGTCCCAGCTGGCATAGACGATCGTCCGGTCGGGCCGCCAACCCTGCCTGACCAGCGCGCCCAGCGCCTTGGCCTCGCTCAGCATCGCGACCTGGCCAGACAGCGGGTCGGACGCGCCGAACACCCAGCCGTCGCGGTGATTGCCGCGCACGACCCACTCGTCCGGGTGCCTGGCGCCCGGCAGCGTCGCGATCACGTCATAGATCGGCACGGTCTGCCAGTTCGACCTGACCGCCAGGTGGACCTTGACCGCGCCGTCCCCGCCCAGGTGATAGGCGAAGGGCAGGCCGCCCCGGAACGACGTCGGCGCCACGGCCCCGCCCAGCCGGGCGAGCAGCTTGCTCGCGTCGCCATAGCTCATCGGCAGCACGGGGATTTTCAGGATCGTCTTCGCGTCCTGTCGCGCCAGCCGCTTCGCGCCGGGCACCGCGCCCACGCCGGGCGTCAGCGGGTCGCCGGGGTAGGTCGTCATGTCCTGCACCGACCCGCGCTGCACGCCCTGCTCCGGCCGCGCGCCGCCGCGCGGATAGACGTCGCCATCGCCATAGCCGTCGTCGGCGGGGTCGGAATAGATGATCGTGCCCACCGCGCCGTGTTCCTGCGCCAGCTTGGGCTTCAGCCCGCGCCAGCCGACCCCGTAGCGCGCGATCGCGATCTTGCCCTTGACCGACACCCCGCGCCGGGCGAGCGCGTCATAGTCGGTGGGCATCCCGTAATTGACATAGACCAGGTCGGCGGTGACGTCGCCGTCGCCCCCGAACGCGACATAGGGCGGCAGCGCGCCGGCGGTGTTGGCGCTGGTGTCGTCTTCCGCCACCGCGCGCTCCTGCCCGCCCAGCACGATCCGCTCGGGCGCGACCATCTCGACCGTCGTGCTGATCGGCGTCGGGTACAGCACGTCAAACCGCTCCAGATGCGCGTCCCAGCCCCAGGCCTTGAACTGGGCGAGCACGAAATCGGCGTTGGCCTTGTCGTGCGGGGAGCCGACCTGGTTGGGCTGCGACGACATCTGGCGCAGCCACTCGGTCTGGTCGGCGCTGGACACGCCCGCGTCGAACGCCGCCTCGACCGCGCGCGCATCGGCGCCGGGCCGCAGCTGCGCCGTCGCCCCCGTCGCCAGCCCCATCAAGCCCGCCGCCGCCATCAACCGCTTCATCGACATCTCTCCTTTCCGCCACGATGCGGGAGAGGGGCCGGGCAGCGCAAGCGTCATCCGCCCGGCACGCGAAAAACGTTGACCAGCCGGAACGGCTTGGGCCAGCCCTCGTTGGGCACGGGATCGGGGGAGGATGGGCTTGAAGATCGTGGTGTTCGGGCTGACGGTCAGCTCGTCCTGGGGCAATGGCCACGCGACCTTGTGGCGCGGCCTGATCCGCGCCTTGGCGGCGGATGGGCACGAGGTGGTGTTCGTCGAGCGGAACGTGCCCTGGTATTGCGACCACCGCGACCTGCACGCGCTGCCCAACGGCCGGCTGCTGCTGTACGACGACTGGGCGGAGGTGCTCGCCGTCAAGCGCACGCTGCTCGAC
>CAXTWJ010000099.1:8413-8708 GCA_964247925.1 uncultured Sphingomonas sp. | reverse complement strand
CTATCCCACGCTCCTCGGGCAGGCCGGGCCTGCCCCGGAATCCACCGCCGGACCGGGCAAGCCGCCATGGGGTGCATCCGACGGTGGATGCCCGGACGAACCCGGCATGACGATCGAGTTGGTTTCTGCGGACCCCGACGACCTCACGCTGCGCCAGGCGCGCGCGCTGGCGCTGGCCGACCGGGTGCTTCACCACCCGGACGTGCCCGCCGCGCTACTCGACCGCGCGCGGGCCCACGCCGCGCGCCATGCCCGCGCCCTGCCGGTAGCCGGACTCGAAGGCGAACGGCGCCGC
>CAXTWJ010000099.1:6563-8403 GCA_964247925.1 uncultured Sphingomonas sp. | reverse complement strand
GTGGGTGGAGAGGGCATGAGCGGGTTCGGCTATCGTGTCACCGACGGCCAGGCGGAGCGGGTCAAGCCCGCCGACGCGCTGCGGGAGCCCGCCGCCGAGTTCACCTGGGTCCACCTCGCCAGCAACGAGGAGGCGCGCGATTGGCTGAAGGAGCATGGCGCGCTCGACGATTATGCCATCGACGCGCTGACCGCGGCGGAGACGCGGCCGCGCTGCGAGGCGCTGCCCCACGCCGCGCTGGTCAACATGCGCGGGCGCACGAGCGAGCAGCTGGCGGGGTCGGACGTGCTCGCCTCGCTCCGGCTGTGGGCCAGCAAGGGCCGCGTGTTCACGGTCACGCGCGTCCAGCTGATCGCGCTCGACCGGGTGCGCGATCAGGTGGAGCGGGGCGGCATCCGCGACCCCGGCGACCTGATCGCCGCCTTCGCCACCGCCATCACCGAGGACCTGGACCCGGAGGTCGCCGAGCTGGGCGACGAGCTCGACGCCTGCGAGGAGGGGCTGACCGCGGACAAGGTGTTCGAGCTGCGCCGGTCGGTGACCAGGGTGCGGGTGACCGCGATCGGCTATCGCCGCTTCCTCAGCCCGCAGCGCGCCGCGATCGAGAAGCTCGCGACGCTGCCCGGCGACTGGCTGGCCGAGGATGACCGCCTCCATCTCAACGCGGCCGCCGACCGCACCGCGCGCATGGCGGAGGAGCTCGAGTCGATCCGCGAACGCTCCGCGGTGGTGCATGACACGCTGACCGACCTGCGCGCCGAGCAGCTCGACAGCCGCAGCCTCGTTATCTCCATCGTCGCGATGATCTTCCTGCCGCTGACCTTCATCACCGGCTTCTACGGCATGAACGTGAAGGGGCTGCTCGGCGCGGACAACCCGCACGCGGCCGAGTGGATCACCTTCTGGTGCGTGGCGATCGCGGTCGCCGTGCTGGGCTATTTCGCCCGGCGGCACTGGTTCCGTTGATCCTCCCCCTTGCGGGGGAGGATCTGCGGCTACGCCGCCCGCGCCGTCGCCCAGGCGCCGGCGATCTCCTCCAGCGTGTCGGCGGTGTCGCGGAACGGCGCGGGGTCCGTCCCGATCGCGGCTTTCACCACCGTCGCGCGCGCGCCGGCGTAAAGGCGGGCGAGCGTCACCGAGACCTCGCCGCCGCCGTCGAAATCCAGTCCCGCGTCGAGCGCGAACAGGATGGCGGTGGCCCGCTGCACGCGCTCGCTCCTGGCGGCGTGGCGGCCATGCTCGCACGCCCAGGCGGCGGCGCGCAGTGCCGCGACCAGCTCCTCGTAGAGCAGCTGCACCAGCGCGGGGCCATCGGCGGTCGCGGTGCGGCCGGCGACGTCGATCCGGCGATAGACCTGGCCGGGGTCACGCCCCAGCGCGGACGCGTAGGTCATCGCGCCGTCATTTCTGGGCATACCAGGCATCGACCTGCTGCTTCAGGAAGTCGCCCGTGGACTTATAGGCCGCCACCTTGGCGTCCATCGACGCGAACTGCTGCGTCATGCGGTCCTTGGTCGCCGCCGCGTCGTCCGCCGCCTTCGCCTGCTGCTCGGCGATGTCGGCCTTGTGGTCGGTGAAGCGCTGCGTCTCCGCGTCGAAGCCGGCGGCGCGGTCGGTCGCGCGGGTGGTGATCGCGCCCAGCGCCGCCGATAGCCCGCCACCCGACGCGCCGACGCCGTCATAGAACATCGCCTCGACCGCGCCGGGATAGTCGGCCAGCACCTTGGCCAGCCGCGCCGAATCGACGCTGAGCGTGCCGTCGCGGTTGGTGGACACGCCGATGTCGCCCAGCGTGCGCGGCGCGCCGGCCGTGCCGGCGGCGAGCGGCACGGTGGTGAGC
>CAXTWJ010000099.1:3254-6553 GCA_964247925.1 uncultured Sphingomonas sp. | reverse complement strand
GCAGGGGGGTGAGCGGCCCCAGCTACTGCGCCAGCGCGCGCGCGGCCGGGTCGGTGCGCAGCGTTCCCGTCTTGGGGTCGAGCGTGGCGGCGGTGACCGCATGGAGCTGGTTGAAGGTTTCCACGAAATCGTTGACGGCCTGGCTCAGCGCGGCGGTCGGCGGCGTCGTGCCCAGCACGGTCGTGCCGGTGGCGGTCAGCGTCAGGCGCACGCCCGCGATCAGGTCGGACACGGTGTTGGTCGCGCGATGGAAGGTCGCGCCATCGACCACGATTTCCGCGTCCGCCGCATGGACGCCGATCGCCGTGCCGGTCGCGCCCGCGCCGACCGACAGCTGCGCGAGCGACAGGCCGCTCGCGTTCGCGTCGTCGTCGGTGCCGTCGATCGTGAACGCGTTGGCGGCGCCCGACGGGCCCTTCACCGTCAGCCGCGCGGCGCCGTTGTCGTTGATGACGGTCGCGGTCAGCCCCAGCTTCGCGCCGTTGATCGCGGCAGCCACGTCGCTCAGCGTCGCGCCGGCGGCAACGGTGATCGCGGTGGACGTGCCGCCGATCGTGACGGCCAGTGAGCCGGCGCGAAAGCCCGCCGCCGGAGCTAGGCCGGCGAGGGTGGGCGCGGCCGGCGCCGCCGCCAGCGCATTGACGGTCACGCGCGCGTCGACCACGCCGATGCGCGCGCCCGCCAGCGCGCTCGCGCCGAGCACGCCCGCGTTGCTGCTGGTTGGCTGCGTCGCCAACGTGCCGCCCTTCACCAGCGAGCGCAGCGCGGAGTCGAACCCGGTGATGCCGCTTTTCAGCTTGGCGATGTCGCTGATCTGCGCGGTGAAGGCATCCGCCCTGGCGGTCAGCTGCGCGTTCTTGGCCGCGAACTGCGCTTCGACCAGCTCGGTGACGAGGGTCGCGGTGTCGATGCCCGAGCCCGATCCCAGCGTCTTCACGATGGAGGCGGCGGTGCTCGTGCTGGCGGTGGCGGCGGTGGTGGTCGTCATCCCCTTCTAGAACGGCCTTTCGCGCCCGGATTTTAGGCCGTGGCCACGCCATTCTCGTCGAACCGCGCCCCCATGGGCACGGAGACGGGCGGGGGCGCGCCGCCGACGGCGTGATTGAGGTTGAACACGAAGGCGAGCACCGTCGCGATGGCGAGGTACAGGTCGTCGCGGACCTCCTGTCCCTCGCGGCTGGTGTAATAAACCGCGCGCGCCAGCTGCGGATATTCGAGCAGCGGCACCGCCGCCTCGCCCGCCAGCTCGCGGATGGCGAGCGCGGTGGCGCCGCGGCCCCTGGCGACGACGACCGGCACCTGGTCGCGGCCGCGGTCATACCGCAGCGCGACCGCGAAGTGGGTCGGGTTGGTGAGCACGACGTGCGCCTCGGCGATCGCCCGGCGCGCGCCCTTGCCGAGCATCGCCTTGGCGCGGGCGCGCTGCTGGCCCTTGGTCTCCGGGTTGCCTTCACTCTCCTTGTGCTCGTCCTTGATCTCCTGCTTCGACATGCGGAGCTTCGCGAGCAGGCGCAGCAGCTGCACGGGGACATCGACGGCAGCGATCAGGACGAGGCCGCCCGCCATCGCGAACAGCGTCGCCGTGAACGTGCCGCCCAGGCTGCCGAGCGCGGTGCCGAGGTCGGCGGCGGCCAGCCCGATGCTCGCGTGCGCGGCGCGGCGCAGCATGATCCACCCGATCGCGCCGAGCAGCGCGAGCTTGACCAGCGACTTGCCCAGCTCGATCCAGCCGGACGGCCCGAACACGCGGGCGAGGCCGGCGGCCGGGTTGAGCCGCGAGGCCTTGGGCGCCATGAGGCCGCCGTTCCAGCCCAGGCCGCCCAGCCCGGCACGGCTGAGGACGGCGGCCATCATGCTGACCGCGAACAGCGCGCCCAGCGAGGGAAGCAGCTTCATGCCGGCCTGCGCGAGCGGGCGGAAGGGGGAGAAATCCTCGACATCGCCATGGTCGAACTGAAAGGCGGACATCATCACCGCCTTGCACGCGGCGACCAGCGACGGGCCGGCGAAGGCGAGCCACGCGACGCCCGCCAGCATCACCAGCGCGGTCGCGAAGTCGCGCGACTGCAGCACCTGCCCCTCCTCGCGCGCCTTGCGCAGGCGCTTGGGGGTTGGGGCCTGGGTCCTCTCCATATCGCTCATCAGCCGAGCACCAGCGTCTGCGTGGCGTTCAACCCTTCGCGCACGATCACCAGCATGAAGTCGCCCATCGCCGGGAACGCGACCGCGAGCGCCACCACGCCCACCGCCAGGCTGGCGGGCAGGCCGACCGCGAACAGGTTCAGCGACGGCGCCGCGCGGCTCATCATACCGACGACCAGGTTGAGGCACAGCAGCAGGAACCCGACCGGCAAGGCCAGCAGCAGCCCCGCGAAAAAGGCATAGCCGCCGAAGAATGCGATCGCCTTGAGCTGCTGCACCCCGAGCCACGCGCCGCCCGGCGGCAGCAGCTCATAGCTCCTGACCAGCAGCTGCACGAGGATGAGGTGACCGTCCAGCGACAGGAACAGGAGCGTCAGCATGACGGAGAAGAACTGCCCCAGCGCGGGCGTCGAACGGCCGTTCTGCGGGTCGATGGCCGACGCGAAGCCCAGCCCCATCGACGTGCCGATCACCTCCGACGCCACCAGCGGCCCCGCGAACGCCATCTGCAGCACGAAGCCGAGCGCGAACCCGACCAGCGCCTCCGCCGCGACGGACAGGAAGGTGGCGGCCGCGAACACGGTCGGCGGCGGCGTGACGGGATGCGCGCCCAGCACCAGCACCCCGATCGCGCCCGACAGCGCGACGCGCACGGCCAGCGGCACGCCGACATTGCCGAACACCGGCGCCGCGATGAACGCCGCGCCGATGCGGACCATCACGAACACCAGCGCCCAGAGCTGCGGCTCGATGCTGAGCCCCAATCCCAACATCTATTTGACGAGGTCCGGAATGCGCTCGAACATCCCGATCGTGAAGTCGCTCAGCAGGCCGATGATGAGGCTGCCGAACACCAGCAGCGACACGGCGACGACGATCAGCTTGGGGATGAACGACAGCGTCTGTTCGTTGATGCTGGTCGCGGCCTGGATCATGCCGATGATCAGGCCCGACAGCAGCGCCGGGATCAGGATGGGCGCGCTGGCCAACGCCAGCACCCACATGGTCTGGTTCGCGATCGTCAGGAAATAATCGGCGTCCATGTTTTTACGATCCGTTCGTCTCGAGCGACGTCGAGGCATGGTGGCGGGCGTGGCCGCCCCGGGGGGGGGGGGGGCCGGGGGGGGGGGGCGCCGCCCTTCCACTCAACTTCCCCT
>CAXTWJ010000099.1:0-3244 GCA_964247925.1 uncultured Sphingomonas sp. | reverse complement strand
CGGCGGCGGCTGGGGGGGGGGGGCCCCTCCCCTCCGCGGGGCACGAACGGGGCGGAGGGCGGTTCACGTCACGAACGAGTTGGCGAGGCTGCCCATCGTCAGCGCCCAGCCATCGACCAGCACGAACAGCAGCAGCTTGAAGGGCATGGAGATGATCGTCGGGCTCATCATCGCCATGCCCAGACTCATCAGCACGGTCGCGACCACCAGGTCGATGACGATGAAGGGCAGGAAGATGAGAAAGCCGATCTGGAACGCGGTCTTCAGCTCGGAGGTGACGAAGGCGGGCAGCAGCACGGAGAAGGGGATGTCGTTGGCGGATGCATAGGGGCCCGACTTCGCCATCTGCGCGAACATGGTCACGTCCTTGATCCGCGTCTGCTTGGCCATGAACGCGTGCAAGGGCTTGCCCGCGGTCTCGATCATCTGCGTGCCGGCGAGCTGGCCGGCGGCATAGGGCTGGATCGCGGTGGTGTTGATCTGGGTGATGGTGGGGGCCATCACGAACATCGACAGGAACAGGGCGAGGCCGATCAGCACTTGGTTGGGCGGCGTCTGCTGCAGCCCCAGCGCCTGGCGCAGCACGGCGAGCACCACCACGATCCGCGTGAAGCTGGTCATCATCAGCAGGATGCCCGGCAGGATCGTCAGCAGGCCCATGATGATGAGCACCTGCAGCGACAGGCTGAGCGGCGCGGACTGGCCACCCGCCTGCCCGCCGATCTGCCCCAGCGCGCGATCGACGGCATCGCCGACGCCCGGCGCCACGGGCGCCTGCGCGAAGGCCGGCGCGGCGACGATCAGCGCGACGAGCAGCGCCAGCGCGATCAGCAGGAGCTTGCCGACGCGCGGCGTGGCGGCGACCGTGGCGCGCGGCGTCCGCGCGCGGACCAGCGCGGGGCCGGTGCCGAGGCGGGTGATGGTGATCACTGGCCCACCTTATCGACCAGTTGCACGCCGCCGCGCCCGACCGACACGAGCAGGCGGCGGCCCTCGAAATCCAGCACCGCCAGCCGCAGGCCCGGCGAGATCATCATGGTCTCCTTGACCGCGATCAGCCGCGTGGTCGGCTTGCCCGGCATCCGGCTCTCCAGCCGGCGCCACAAATACAGGCAGCCGATCATCAGCCCGCACACCAGCGGCAGCAGGATCACCAGCTTCAGGATGTAGGTCCAGAGCATCGGTCAGCCGGCCCGCTTGTCGGGGTTGACCAGCTCGGTCATGCGGACGCCGAACCGCTCGCCGACCGTCACCACCTCGCCCCGCCCGATCAGCGTGCCGTTGACGAACACGTCGAGCAGCTCGTTGGCCTGCCGGTCCAGCTCGATGACGCTGGACTCGCCCAGCGCCAGCAGCTCGCGCAGCGTCAGCTCGGCCGAGCCGATCTCCACCGTCAGCTTGACATCGACGTCCTGGAGCAGCCTGAAATTGGTGGCGAGCGCGGCGTCCACCGGAAACCCGCCGGTCATGTCGTTCATGCGTTCAGTCCTTCGATGCGGGTCAGCTGGGTGAGGCGGATGGCGGCGCGACCGTTCGAGGTGCCGACGGTGCCGCAGCCCAGGCGATCTCTGCCGACCATGACGGGCACGTCGGCGGCGATGGTGATGGGGATGACGTCGCCGGGCTTGAGGTCGAGCAGGGTTTGCAGCGGCACCACCGGCTCGGCGAGCACCGAGCGCACGGGGAAGCGCACGTTCATCACCGAGCGCGTCAGGCCCGAGCGCCAGGCCGGGTCGGCCTCCGCCTTGTCCAGCACCTTGCCGGTCAGCGTCGCGGCGTGCGGCTTCAGCGCGGTGACGGGATAGAGCAGATCGACGAACACCGGCGGCGCGGTCCCGGCCGCGACGCCGAAGCGGGTCACGACGACCGCGTCCTCCGCGTCGAAGCCGCTCAGCAGCGCCGCGCTGGTCTCGACCCGGCCGGGCTGGAACTCGACGCGCGCCAGCGGCTCCCAGGCGGCGCGGAGCGGGATGGCGAGGCTCTGCCCCAGCCGCGTGATCATCGCCTCGGCGGCGGGCGACAGCTCGGCCGGCAGCTGGGCGGGCGCGGCGCCGGTGCCGCCGAAGAACAGGTCCAGCAGCTCCAGCACGAACCGCCCGTCCAGCACGCACAGCGCCGTCGCTGGCGCGGCGACGCCCGTCATCGCGAGCGGCAGCCAGGCGGTGAGCGTGTCTGGCCGCTCCGCGCGATAGTCCGCCAGCCGCTGCACGGCGAGCGGCTCCGCCCAGGAGCGCACCTCGCGCCGCAGCAGCGGTTCCCACACGCCCTTCAGCGCGCGGGCGAGGCGCGCCGACAGGTGCTGGAGCGTGTGGAGGTCGCCGAAGGGGTTGAGCTTGGCCTGCCCGAGCACGCCCCCGTGCGCGGCGCGGGCGCGCTCGCGTCGGTCGGTATCCGTCGTTGCCGGGGCGTTAACCATGCCCTCACTGAACAACGAAACTGGTAAAGTAAACGTTACCGATCCCGCCGAACCCCTCCTTTTGCTTCAGCGTCGCGTTGATCGCGTCGACCAGCCGCTTCTGCAGCTGCTGCTTGCCCTCCGACGAGAAGACCTGCTCCTCCGTGGTGTCGCCCAGCGCCATCAGCACCGCCGAGCGGACGGCGATGTCGTTGGTCTTGAGGTGCTCGATGACCGTGTCGTCGTAGGGCGTGGAGACCGCGACCCCGACCTGCACGAAATGCACCGAATCGCGCAGGTTGGAGGTGAACTCCTTGTCCAGCGCGTAATAGTTGGATGCGTACTGGTCGCCGCCGGCGCCCTTGGGCGTGGCGCGGCCCGCCACCTTGGGCGCGGCGCCATCGGCGGTCTTGCCGCCCTCGTCCTTGCCGTCGCCGGCGCGCTTCTGCTCGCTCTTGGGCACCAGCCTGGGGCCGGCGGGCTCGGCCGCCGCGGCGCTGCCCGAGCGGCCGACATACAGGCCGCCCGCGACGCCGCCGCCGACCAGCGCGACGAGGCCGATCACCAGGATCATCATCTTGACCAGCTTGCCCTTCTTCTTGGGCGCGGGCGTCTCGGCGGCGGGCTTGTCGCTCATGGATCGGTCCTTCAGGCGATGCGGGTGTCGTCGGGAATGCCCTCGGCCGGCGCGACGGGCGCCGGGGCGGGGCGGAAAGGCGTGGGTGAGGCGGGCCGTTCACGCGAGCGGCCGGCGCCGGACGGGTCGCCGGTCGCGACCTCCGTGCGCCCGAGCCTCAGCCCGCGCGCCTCGGCCGCCTCGGCGAGGCGCGGCTGCGCGTCCTGCAGGAG
>CAXTWJ010000098.1:0-8721 GCA_964247925.1 uncultured Sphingomonas sp. | reverse complement strand
CCGCCCCCCCCCCCCCGGGCGGGGCAGGACCATGGGAGACCTGACATGAGCGTCGCGTTCCGGCGGGAGTCGGACGAGGAGCATCTGGAGCCGCGCTTCGAGCTGCCGATCCCGCCGGGGCCGAACCTGGTCACCGCGCGGGGGCTGGCGCTGATCGGGGCCAGGGTCGCCGAACTCGAGGCGGCGGTCGCGGCCGCCGACGACGACACGCGCGAGACGCTGCGGCGCGAGCTGCGCTACTGGCATACGCGGCAGACGACGGCGTTGATCGCCCCGCCGCCGCCCGCGGACGAGGGGGCGTGCGGCGCGCGCGTGACCTGCGCGCTGAACGGCGCCGAGCGCATGGGCGCGCGCGGCGGCACCGACGAGGCCGACCCCGCGACCGGCCGGGTCGGCTTCCAGGCGCCGCTGGCCCGCGCGCTGATCGGGTTGGGCGTGGGCGAGCGCGCCGCGTTCGGCGGGCGCGAGGACGCGATCGAGGTCGTGGCGCTCGCCTGAACGCTGGTCCGTGCAGGCTGGACGGCGCCGCAACGCTGGCGCACAATCCCGCGTGAGAGGGGATGTCGATGATCGATCGTAGGATGTTGATCGCCGGCGCGGCGGGACTGACTGCCCTGCCGGCGCTGGCGCAGAAGCCGGCGGTGACCGCCTGGCCGCCGGTCGAGCATTTCGCGCTGTGGCCGAAGGGGCGGATCCCCAATGCCCCGCGGCGGCTGCCGACCCCTGTGAGCAAGATGGAAGGCTCTCCCGGGCACGAGGAGCTGCACCTGACCGGCGTCGCGGAGCCGGTGGTCGGCGTCTATCGGCCCGCGCAGCCCGACGGCCGCGCGCTGATCTCCTTCCCGGGCGGCGGTTATCAGTTCCTGTCGGTCGAGAACGAAGGCATCAATGTCGCGCGGACCTTCTGTCCGTTGGGCGTGACGGTGTTCGTGCTCGCCTATCGCCTGCCGGGCGAGGGATGGCTGGAGCAGGAGGACGTGCCGCTGCAGGACGCGCAGCGGGCGACCCGGCTCATTCGGGCGAACGCCGCCCGTTACGGGATCGACCCCGCCAAGCTCGGCTGCATCGGTTTCTCGGCCGGCGGGCTGCTCGCCGCCAGCATGGCCAGTGCCTATGATGACCCCGTGTATGAGCCGATCGACGCGGCCGACCGCACCAGCGCCAAGCCGGCGCTCGCCGGGCTGATCTATCCGGTCACGTCTGGCAACTACATGCGCGTCGGCAAGCGAGCATCGGGGCGGTTCGACGGGGCGGAGCGGGTCCATCGACTCGCCACCGTGCCGCTGTTCATCGCGCACGCTCTCGACGATCCGATCGTGCCGCTGCATCAGCCGATGGCGATGCTGACCGCGGCGCGCGAGGCGGGCATCCCGGTCGAGGCGCATTTCTTCGAGCGCGGCGGGCACGGCTTCGGCCCCGCTTATCTATCGCGCGAGCTGCCGGGATCGCGCTGGCCCGAGCTGTTCGACCTGTGGATGCGGACGCGGCTTTCGGGCAGGGCGGGCGCATGAAGAACCTCACGCTCCTCCAGCCTGTCGTCGCGCTCGCGCTGTGGACGCTCGTCATGCTCGGCTGGACGCTGGTCACGCGCCTGCCCGCGATGCGCAAGGCCGGCATCAGCATGGGCGCGCTGGTCGGCACCACCGCCGCCGACGGCGACCGCGTCCTGCCCGCGAGCGCGCAGTGGAAGGCGCACAACTACAATCACCTGCTGGAACAGCCGGTGCTGTTCTACGCCGTCACGATCGTGCTGGCGCTGGCCGGCGCGGGCGACTTCGCGACGCGGATGGCGGCGTGGAGCTATGTCACGCTCCGCATCGTCCACAGCATCTGGCAGGCGTCGGTGAACCGGGTGACGGGGCGGTTCTGGCTATTCCTGCTCTCCACGCTGGCGCTGATCGCGCTGGCGGTGCGCGCGGCGTTGCTGGTGTTCTGATGGCCAAGGGAGAAGGGTTCGAGCGGCATTGTCAGCCCTGGACGCCCGACGAGTTGCAGAAGCTTCACCAGTTCGCGAAGAAGGGCATGGCGCTGAAGGCGATCAGCAAGGCGCTGAAGCGAAGCGAGGAGTCGGTCAAGGACCGCGCCAAGCAGGACGGCCTGGGGATCGCGAAGCTGCGCTAGAACAGCCGCTTGAGGCTGCGCTCCAGCATCAGGAACTGCCACAGCGTGCGACCATGATCGGCGCGGCCGGCGCGATGGTCGGCGGCCAGGCGCGCCAGCTCGGCGGGCGCGAACCAGCCCGTCTGGGCCAGCACGGGCGAGCGGGCGAGCGCGTCCGCCTCCCCCGCCAGCGCGCCGCGGAACCAGGCGGCGACGGGCGTGACGAAGCCCATCTTGGGTCGGTACAGCACCTCGCGCGGGAGGTGCTGTTCGAGGCTGCGCTTCAGCAGCCACTTGCCCTGCCCGCCGCGCAGCCGCATCGACACGGGCAGCGTCGCGGCGAACTCGACCAGGCGGTGATCGAGCAGCGGCTCGCGCGCTTCCAGCGACACCGCCATGCTGGTGCGATCGACCTTGGTCAGCATCCCGCCGGGCAGCCAGCGCGTCAGGTCCGCATATTGCGCGCGGTCGAGCGCGTCGCGGGCCGGCGCGGCGCGCATGGCGGCGATCCAGGCGTCCTCCGCGCGATACCCGTTCAGCATCCGACGCGCGCCGGGCGAGAACAGGCGCCCGCGCAGCTCGGGCGGGGTGACGCCGACGGCGCGCGCATAGGCTTCGTCCCCATCCGCCGCGAGCGCGAGTAGCGTCGCCTTCGCGCGCAGCGGACGGGGCGCCCAGTCGGCCTTGGGATAGAGCGCGCCGAGCGCCCCGGCGGCGCGGCGCAGCCCGGCGGGCATCAGCGCGCGGGCGCGCTCCTCGCCCACATGGAACCGCTGGCGGCGATAGCCGGCGAACGCCTCGTCCGCGCCATCGCCCGACAGCGCCACCGTCACCTGCTCGCGGGCGAGCGCGGAGACCTGATAGGTGGCGAGCGCGCTGGCATCGGCGAACGGCTCGTCGAACGCATGGACCAGCGTATCGACCAGCCCGACATCGTCGGCGGCCACCACGCGGGTGCGGTGGTCGGTGTGGAATCGGGTCGCGACCAGGTCGGCATAGGCGCGCTCGTCATGGCCAGCCTCGTCGAAGCCGATCGTGCAGGTCTTGACCGCGCGCGGGGACGCCTCCGCCATCAGCGCCACGACCGCCGAGCTATCGACGCCGCCGGACAGGAATGCCCCGAGCGGGACGTCCGCGACCATGCGCGAGCGGACGGCGGCGCGCAGCCGGTCGAGCAGTTCTTCGCCCAGCGCGTCCGCCGAGCCGCGCGCGCGGTCGGCGAACGAGATCTGCCACCAGCGACGCGGCGCGGGGATCGGCCTGCCGCGCTCGAGGAGCAGGAAATGGCCGGCGGGCAGCTTGCGCACGCCCGCGACGAGGCAATTGTCGTCGGGAACATAGCCCCAGGCGAGGAAGTCTTCCACCGCGCTCAGTTCGGGCGCGCGGCGGACGAGGGGATGGGCGAGCAGGCCTTTCAGCTCGGAGGCGAAGGCGACCGAGCCGTCCGACAGCTCGACCCAGTGGAGCGGCTTCACGCCCAGCCGGTCGCGCGCGAGGAACAGCGACCGCGCGTCCGCGTCGTGCAGCGCGAAGGCGAACATGCCGTTGATCCGGTCGAGCAGCCCCGGCCCCCAGGCGCGCCAGCCGTGGAGCAGCACCTCCGTGTCGCCGGCGGTGCGGAAGCGGGCACCCTGCCCTTCCAGCTCGGCGCGCAGCTCGGCGAAGTTATAGATCTCGCCATTGTAGGTGACGGCCAGCGCGCCGTCCGTCATCGGCTGGGGCGAGCCGGCCACATCGATGATCGACAGGCGCCGGTGACCCAGCCCGACACCGGGCGCGGTCCACACGCCCTCGCCATCCGGCCCGCGATGCGCGAGCGCGTCGATCATGCGCCCGACGCGCGCCGGATCGACCGGCTTGGGCGTGGCGGGGTGAAAAACGCCGGCGATGCCGCACATCAGCGCAGGCCCGCCGCGGTGGGCAGCTCTCCCAGCGCATGCCGGAAACGGGCGATCGTGGCGACCGGGTGCCGGCCGGGCGCGACCTCGGCGGACAGGTGGACCGCGATCGCGCGGTTGGAGCCGCCCGAGAGGCGCGCCTCGGCGGTGCGGAGCTTGACCGTCATGGGCGAGGTCGCGTCGTCATCCCCGACCCTGTACCAGCTGGCGACGATCCGCTCCACCGGCCCGGGCGCGCGGAGGCGCATCGCGGGGCCGCCCGCGATCGGCGGCAGGTCGGCGACGCGGACCCAGCGGTCCTCCTCGCGCAAGGGGCCGACGCCGAACGCGATCAGCTCCGCGCCTTCCCGCTGGCGGGCGAAGACCGCGACGGCCAGATCGACCGTGTCGCCGGCGGCGTCGGCGTACCGGCCGATCAGGCGGTGGTCGGCGCCGGGATACCACGGCGCCCACGGCGCGACGGTCGAGAGCGGGACGCGACGCCAGCCGGGCACCTCCGGCAGGTCGAGGTGGCGGGGCAGCGACGCCGGCCGGTTCGCGGCCGCGCTCCACGCCGGGAACACGGCCGCGACCGCCACCCCGAGACAGGCGGCCGGCAGGAGGTCGAGGCGGTGGCGGACCGGCGCCTGCAGCGTGGCCGGGTCGAACGCGGGCGCGTCGGGCGGCCGATCGAACCAGCGCCAGGCAAGCGCGATCGTGCCGGCCATCACCGCTGCGAAGAACACCCAGCCATAGACGATGTGATCGAACCCGGTCGCCGCCTCGATCGAGGTCAGGTTGGCGGCATAGATCGTGCCCCACGCGCGCATCCCGTTGGCGAGCACGGGGATGACGACGCACGCGATCAGGAACGCGACGCGGCGGCGCCAAGTGGTGAAGCACAGGTTCGCGACCAGCACGCCGAACGCGACCATGGCGAGCACGAACTTCGCGCCCGAGCACGCCTCCGCCACCTCGAACCAGTAACGGCCGCCATGGATCAGCACGCCATCGACGCCGGCGGGGATGCCCGCGAGGTGGAGCAGCGGCAGCACCTGCGCGACCGTGACCTGCTGGAGCGGCCCCTCCAGCCCCTCGCCGAACGGGACCAGGAACACCGCATAGCCGAGCGGGAACAGCAGCCCGCGCGCGACCCGCGGCCCGAGGAGCGTGAGGACGGCGCCCTCCAGCATGAACAGCAGCCCGAACTGGCGCAGGATCGCGGCGGAAGCGGCATCGCCGACCAGCCAGACGAAGCCGGCCGCGCCGACCACCGCAAGGCCGGGCCACCAGGCGACGGGGGGTAGCCGGGCGAGCTCGGCACGGCGCTGCCAGACGAGCCAGGCGATGACGGGTCCGATGAACAGGCAGTGGCCGAAGGTGGTGGAGGTCCACCAGAGGTGCCCAAGGTCGGCGGCGTCGTGGCGGAACAGGGCGAGGAGGATGACGACGACTACCGTGAGGGCAGTGAGTGGTTTCGTCCACGCCCCCACCCTGTCCTCCCCGCGCACGCGGAGACCCCGCTCCTGCGGCGGGGAGATGGGTGCCCGCGGGCGCGGGGATGACAGGAAAGGGGTCATGCCGCCGCCCGTACTCCATCCAGCCCGAGCAGCGCGTCGAGCGGCTGCAGGCGCGCGGCCCAGTCGTAGCGGGCGATGACGCGCGCGCGCGCGGCCGGGTTCGCGGCTGGCCCGATCAGGGCCGCCGTGACCGCCTCCGCCCATGCCGCCGCACCCTCCGCGACCGCGATCGTGCCGGCATGGTCGATGCCGTCCGCCGCCGCGGGCGAGGCGATCACGGGTCGGGCCATCGCCATCGCCTCCAGCACCTTGTTCTGCACGCCGCGCGCGCGCGCGGGGGGGGCGACGCAGACGCTGGCGGCGGCGAGCCACGGCCGCGTGTCGGGCACCGCGCCCGTCACGATCACGCCTTCCCCCGCCAGCGCGCGCACGGCGGCGGTCGGCGCGCGGCCGACGATCGCGAAACGCGCGCTGGGATGACGCCGGCGCACGGCGGGCATGACGTCGCGCGCGAACCACAGGGCCGCGTCGATGTTGGGCCGGTAGTCCATCTGACCGGTGAAGACGATCAGCGGCCCCTGGGGGTCAAGCGGCGCCAAGACCGCATCGGGGGCGAAATGACGCGCGTCGATGCCGTTCTCCACCACGGCGACCCTGCCCTGCCCGCCACCGGCGCGGAACAGCGCGGCCTCGCCCTCGGTCACGAACAGGCTCGCCTCGACACGCGCGGCGACGTCGCGCTCCCACTGCCCCAGCAGCCGTGCCTCGCGACGGAGCAGCGGGCGCAAGGACCAAGGTGCGGTGTCGGCAAGCTGCGCGAACTTGGCCGAGTCCACGTCCACGAAGTCCATCACCACCGGGACGTCGGCGGGCAGGTACTGCGCCATCTGGCCGGAGAAGCAGTAGCTTGCGTCCGCGCGGACGCCCGCGACCGCGCGCGCTATCGCCGGGTCGGCGAAGGCGGTCAGCGACGCCGGCCGGCCGCTCGCCAGCGCTTCCAAGGTGGCGCGCATGCGCGACTTCGTACGCGGCACGATCACACAGGACGCGGTCAGCGCCAGCAGCTCGGGCGCGGCCACCCGGTCGGCCGGGTTGTCGGCGAACGCGACCAGATGCACCCGCGCCCGCGCCGCGAGGTGGCGCAGGATGTGATGGCTCCTGATCTTGTCGCCGCGATCGGGCGGGAACGGCACGCGATGGGCGAGGAACAGGACGTCCTTCACCCCAGCCCCCGCGACAGGATCGGCCCGATGGCATTGGCGACCGGGAGCGGCAGGCGCTTCCAGGTCCGGACCATGAGGGCGTATTTCGGGTCGAGCGGATTGACCTCGCGCGCCGGGCCGCTGCTCCGCCTGGCATAGGCGAGCGGCGCGGGGGTGAAGCCCCAGTTCTTCTTGAACGCCGCCGCGCCCGTGCCCGCCTTGGAGCGGCCGAAGTCGAAGCGCGTGCAGCCGCGCTGGCGCGCGTGACGCATCAGCGCGAAGTACATCAGATCGTTGGCGCGCAGCCCGCGTGCCGCGTGCGTGCCGCCGCCCCAATAGGGGTACACCGTGCCGTTCGCGTACAGGCTGAGCACGCTCGCGACCGCCCGGCCCCCGTGCCGGATCGTGAGAAGGTCGGCGTCCATGTCGTTGAGAACGGCGCGGAATAGCGTCGCCGGAAAGACGGGCGTGCCCAGGTTGCGCACCGACTCGGCATAGATCCGATGGTGGTCGGCGGGCGTCCCCGTCGTGATCTCCAGATCGCGTCCCAGCGCGCGCCGGACCTCCGCGCGCTGCTTGCGCGGAATCGCCTGCAGCTCCGCCTCGTCATCGCTCGCGAGGTCGCGCGCGAAGCTGAGGTAAGTCGCGTCATCGACCGCCCAGCCCGCCGGCGCGGGCCCGCCGCGCAGCTCGATCGACGGGCAGCCGAGCCGCGCCGCCAAGGCCCAGGCGCCGGCCGCGAACTCCTCGACGGCGGTGCCCAGCACGCCGCCGCCGACGCCGAAGCCGGTCGAGACCAGCGCGCGCCCGAACAGCATCGAGCGCATCTCCGTCAGTGGCAGCACGCCCGCGAGCCGGCCATCCGCGCGCTCGGCGACCAGGTAGCGTGCGCGCTGGCCGCAGCCGGCCTGCACCGCGCGGCTCCAGCCGGTGAGGTGGAAGGGCGTCCCGTCGGGCTGGTCGCGCACCCATGCGTCAAGCCGCGCCGCTTCGCCCGCGTCGCGCAGGTCCGCCTCGCGGATGCCCACGGGCGCGGTGAGCAGCGGCGAGGTCATGCCGGCGCGCCGACTACCGCGTCGACCCGTCCCCAGCGGTGCCTGGCGATCAGCCGCTCCAGCTTGCCCGCCATCGCGCCGAGCCGGCTGTAATGGCGCAGTCGCGAGCGCAGCGGTGCGTGGCGCACGCGCGGCTGGTCGGGGTCGATCTCCCACGGATGGAAGTAGAAGATCGCCGGCTGCCCCGCCCGGTTGACCTGGCGCACGGCGAAGTCGGTCAGCGCGGCGGGAAGCAGGCGGAAGAAGCCGCCGCCCGTCGCGAGCCGCTTCGGCCCCAGCTGCGCCACGGTGACGGGCAGCTCGACCAGCGCACTGTCGGCAAGCGGGCGAAAGGCATAGCGCGGCGCCTCGGGCCAGCCATAATGGTCGTGGGCGAGCGGCGCGACGCTGGAGGAGTAGCGATAGCCCGCCGCCGCCAGCTCGGCATGGGCCCAGGGCGTGCGCGCGTCAAGGGAGAAGGACGGCGCGCGATAGCCGGTGACGGCGACGCTCCCCGCGTCCTCCAGCGCCGCGCGCGCGCGCAGGAGGTCGGCGCGAAGCTGATCGGGCGTCATCGTGAACACGCGCTGGTGGTCCCAGCCATGGCTCGCGACCTCATGCCCGGCCGCGACGATGCGGCGGATCAGCGCGGGATAGCGGTGCGCGACCCAGCCCAGCGTGAAGAAGGTCGCGGTCACACCACCCCGCGCGAACAGGTCGAGCACCGCGTCCGTGTTGCGCTCGACGCGCGGGGTCAGCGTGTCCCAATCGGCTTTGGCGATGACGCGCTCGAACGCGCCAACCTGGAACCAATCCTCAACATCGACGGACAACCCGTTGAGAAGTTGGTCAGGCGGCATGGGCGCGCGGCGCGCCGACGGGATCGGCCTCCACCCAATCGACCAGGAGCTGCAGGACGCGGCGCAACGCCCGATCCTGTTCGTCCAGGCGCGTTTCAAGATCGGCCACGCGGGCGGTCACGTCGTCC
>CAXTWJ010000097.1:0-8757 GCA_964247925.1 uncultured Sphingomonas sp. | reverse complement strand
GGGGGGGGGGCGAGGGGATCGCGCGGGACCTGGCCGAGCCGGACGGGGGCGGGCGGTTCTTCGCGGCCGCCGACGGGTATCTGGGCGGGCTGGACGTGGCGGTCGTCAACGCCGCGATCGCCGCCGAAGGGCTGAGCGACACGGGTGAAGCCGACCTGCGCTACGCGATCGCGACCGACTTCACCGGCTATCTGCTGAGCGCCCACGCGGCCGTCGAGCGGCTCGGGGGCAAGGGCGACGTGGTGCTGATCGGCTCCATGTCGGCGCACGTGCTGGGGCCCAACTCCACCGTCTATGCCGGGATCAAATACGGCATCCAGGGCTTCGCGGAGGCGCTGCGGCGCGAGATGGGCCCCAAGGGCGTGCGCGTGGCGCTGGTCGAGCCGGGGCTGACGGGGTCGGACATGCAGACCGATCCGCCGGAGAAACAACGCGAGAAGATCGCCGCCGAGACTTCCCTGCGCGCGGAGGACATCGCGGTCGGCGTCCACTATATCCTGACCCAGCCCAACCGGGCGGTGGTGCAGCAGCTGACGATCGCGCCGCGAGCCGAGGGTGGGGAGTGACGATCCTCCACGACGCGCTCGTCTTCACCCCGCGCGACGTCGATCTCGCGCGCTCGCCGCTGGCGGGGAAGGTGGATGCCGAGACCTACATCCTGGGCGCGTTCAACCCGGGCATGACGCGGCTGCCCAACGGCAACCTGCTGCTGATGGTCAGGATCGCGGAGGCGCTGGCGAAGCCGATGCGCGACGGGCAGGTTCATTCCCTGCGCTGGGATGGAGAGGGCTGCGTGCTCGACCCCTGGCCGCTGTCGCTGGTCGATACCGCCGACCCGCGCCAGATCGCGATGCGCGGCGCGGGCTTTCGCGTGCTGGCGCTCACCTCTCTGTCGTGGCTGCTGCCGGTCGAGCTGTCGCCTGATGGGCGCCGCGTCGAGCAGGTCCATTACGACCGCGCGATCGTGCCGGTCGCGTCCTATCAATGCTATGGCATCGAGGACGCGCGGATCAGCCGGGTGGGGAGTCGCTGGCTGATGACCACCTGTTCGGTCAGCCCCGAGCGCCAATGCACGACGCTCTACACCAGCGACGACGCGCGCGACTGGCGGCTGGAGGGCATCGTCCTCGATCACCAGAACAAGGACATGCTGATCTTCGAAGGACTGATCGGCGGCGAGTATTGGGCGCAGACGCGGCCGCTGGGCGACCTGTATTTCGCCTATCCGCCCGACAGCGAGTGGCGCGCGGGACCGTCGATCAACCTGGCGCGTTCGCCCGACGCGCTGCACTGGAAGCCGCACGATGCGCCCGGTCTGCGCCCGCACGCGGCCACGGTGGCGACCGCGCGCATGGGCGGGGGCGCGCCGCCGGTGCTGACCGATGACGGCTGGCTCAGCCTGTGGCACGGGGTGGAGCCGTCGGGGATGGTGGGGGTGTATCGCACCTATGCGACCTTGCTCGACCGCGACGACCCGGCGCGGGTCGCCCGGACGTGGCACCCGCCGGTCATGGAGCCCTCGCCCGCGCTGACGGAGCCGCTGACCGACCTGCTCTATCTCGACAATGTGGTGTTCACGACGGGCATCGCGGACGGGGGCGACCACTGGATCGTGGCGAGCGGCGAGGCGGACCTGGCCTGCCGGATCACCTGGCTGGGGAAGGATGCGCTCGGCTGAGATCAGCGCCGCTCGACGGAACCGCCCCGCCAGAGCACCGACAGGCTGACCAGCAGCACCGTCGCCTGCGCCGCGACCCAAAGCCAGAAGCCCGGACCCAAGGCGCAGACCGGCTCGTCAAATCCCTCATTGTGAGGCAGCCGGAGGCCCAGACCGGGGTGGAGCGTGACGAGGGCGATCCCCAGCAGCGCGGCCTGCACGCCGATCAGCGGCAATGCCACGCGCTGCCGCCGTGTCAGTCTGAACACGGCGATCGCGAATGGGACATTCGCGAACCAGCCGGGCTGACCTGCGAAGATGGCCAGCCACCCGAACAGCAGGATATTGCTGTTCTCGAACCAGGTCACCTCACGGGCCGAGCCGAGGCAGGTGCCGACCGCAGGGTAGGCGAGCGCCGCGACGAAGCAGGCCAGCGCCATACCGACAGCGGCGATGCGAAGGATAGCAGGCATGATGGGCAGCCTAGCTCACCTTACCGGCCGCACAACTCAACCCAGAATCGTGCTCAGCACGTCCGGGTGGAAACCCCAGCCCAGGAACCCGCACAGGCCCATGAACACGCCGAAGGCGCCGAACGCCCAGGCGAGCCACAGCACGCCAAAGCTCTCCACCAGCGCGGCGACGGCGACGACGGAGATGGCGGTGGAGATCAGCGCCTCCGAAGCGTCGAACTGGTCGTCATGGACGTTCAATGCGTCATACTGGTCGGAGAAGCCGCGTGCCTCCGTCGCCAGCCGGGGCGTCTCCGCCCTGTACTTGGCCGACTCCGTGCTGAAGACGGCGAGCGTGGCCGCCATCGCCGGCGCGGTGCCGGCGGTGGCGCGAAGCTGCGCGGCGGCGGTATCGACGATGTGCTGCTTGGTCCGCGTCGCCTGATACTCGCCCCAGCGATCGACGGCGTTGGCCTGCGCCTGCGCCATCGCCTGGACGATGTTGCCGTCCTTGATGTTGCCCAGCCCCATGAACACGGACAGGCCAACGACGGTGATCGCGACCTGTCGATTGAGTCGCTTGTCCTTGGCCTCCGCCGAGACGTCGATGTCCATGGCGCTCCCTTCGCGCTGGCGTCCGCGCGATGCCAGTGACGTTTGCGTCATGTCGCGCGCGCGCTAGAGGCCGGGCATGGCGCCTGTCCGCATCCTGCACCTGCATTCCTCGTTCGCGCTCGGCGGCAAGGAGGCGCGCGCGGTCCGGTTGATGAACGCCTGGGGGGACCGGGCGCGGCATGTGATCGTGTCGGGGATGCCCGACCAGATCGGCGCGCGCGATGCGATCGCACCCGGTATCGCGTACGAGATCGCGCAGGACCCGCCGCCGCTGACCGGGCGGCCATCGGTAGCGCGGTTCGAGGCGATCGCGCGGGCGATGCGCGGCTTCGACCTGGTGCTGACCTACAACTGGGGCGCGATCGACGGGGTGATGGCGAGGCGTGCCTTTCCCAAGGGCGCCCCGCCGGTGATCCATCACGAGGACGGGTTCAACGAGGACGAGGCGCGGAGCCTGAAGCCGCAGCGCAACGTGTATCGCCGCATCGCGCTGGGCGCGGCGGCCGCGCTGGCGGTGCCGTCGGAGCTGCTCGAGCACATCGCGCTGACCCAGTGGAAGCAGCCGCGCGAACGGGTGCGGCGCATTGCGAACGGCATCGCCGTGGAGCGGTACGCCGAGCCGCCGCGCACCGATGCGATCCCGGGGCTGAGCCGCCAGCTCGACGAGGTCGTGATCGGCGCGCTTGCGGGGCTGCGCGCGGTCAAGGACCTGCCGGTGCTGGTGCGGGCGGTCGGCGGGCTGGCGGGGCGCGTCCGCCTGGTGATCGTCGGGGACGGGCCCGAGCGTGACCGGATCGCGGCGGCGGGGGCCGCGATGGGGCTGGGCGACCGGCTGGTGATGCCGGGCTTTCTGCCCGCGCCTCACCGCTATGTCGGGCTGTTCGACATCCTGGCCTTGTCGTCGCTGTCCGAGCAGTTCCCGATTTCGGTCGTCGAGGGCATGGCCGCGGGGCTGCCGATCGCCTCGCCGCAGGTGGGCGACGTGGTGCGCATGGTCGCGGGCGAGAACGTGCCGTATATCCCCCCCGCGCTCAACGAGGTGTTTCTGCGCGACGCGCTGCAGCCGCTGGTGCTGGATGCCGATCTTCGGCGGCGGATCGGCGCGGCGAACCGGGCCAAGGCGGCGCGCGAGTTCGGCGAGGGGCTGATGATCGCGCGCTACCGCCAGCTGTACGAAGGCGCGATGGGCAAGCCGGGCACGCTTCAACCCTAGTTCATGTTTCTGTCGCACGGGCGCATCCATCCGCTATACGGGCCCGTAGCTTAGCGTCGAAAGGTGACTGTCGCGGTGTTCAAGGGCCTCCAGCCGATCCTCTATGCCGGGCGCGAGGTGTGGCCGCTCGTCGAAGGGGGCAAGGGCGTGGCCGCGACCAATCACGCGTCCGCCGGCGCCTGGGCGGCCGCGGGCGGGATCGGCACCGTGTCGGCGGTGAATGCCGACAGCTATGATCCCGACGGCAAGATCATCCCCCAGATCTATCGCGCGCTGACCCGGCGCGAGCGTCACGAGGAACTGGTCCAGTACGCGATCGACGGCGCGGTCGAGCAGGTGCGCCGCGCCTGGGACATCGCGGGTGGCCGGGGCGCGGTGAACATCAACGTGCTGTGGGAGATGGGCGGCGCGCAGCGCGTGCTGCACGGCGTGCTGGAGCGGACGCGCGGGCTGGTGTCGGGCGTCACCTGCGGCGCGGGAATGCCGTACAAGCTGAGCGAGATCGCGGCGTCGTACGAGGTCAGCTATCTGCCGATCATAAGCTCCGCGCGCGCGTTCTCGGCCTTGTGGAAGCGCGCCTATTCCAAGGCGGCGGAATGGCTGGCGGCGGTGGTCTATGAGGACCCGTGGCTTGCCGGCGGGCACAACGGCCTGTCCAACGCCGAGGACCCGCTCGCGCCGCAGGATCCGTATCCACGCGTGAAGGCACTGCGCGAGTCGATGCGCGCCGGAGGCATCCCCGACGAGACGCCGATCGTGATGGCGGGCGGCGTCTGGTACCTGCGCGACTGGAACGACTGGATCAGCAATCCCGAGCTGGGGCAGATCGCGTTCCAGTACGGCACCCGCCCGCTGCTGACACGCGAGAGTCCGATTCCCGACGACTGGAAGGATCACCTGACCCGGATCGAGGAGGGCGAGGTGCTGCTGCACCGCTTCTCGCCCACCGGCTTCTACTCGTCCGCAGTCCGCAACCCGTTCCTGCGCGCGCTGGAGGCCCGGTCGGAGCGGCAGATCGCCTTCTCGACGCAGGAGGCGGGCGACCACGTCTTCCAGCTGGACGTGGGCGTGAAGGGTAAGAACTTCTGGGTCACGCGCAATGACCTGCTGCGCGCGCGCGAGTGGTTCGGGCACGGCTTCACCGACGCGCTGAAGACGCCGGACAACACGCTGGTCTTCGTGAGCCCGACCGAGAAGGCGGAGATCCGGAAGGACCAGGCCGACTGCATGGGTTGCCTGTCGCAATGCCTGTTCTCGTCCTGGGCGGATACGGAGACGAATTCGACCGGGCGGCTGGCCGACCCGCGGTCGTTCTGCATCCAGAAGACGCTGCAGGACATCGCGCATGGCGGCGACATCGAGCAGAACCTGATGTTCGCGGGCCATGCGGCGTACAATTTCAAGCGCGACCCGTTCTATTCCAACGGCTTCGTGCCGACGGTGAAGCAGTTGGTGGATCGCATCCTGACGGGGGATTGAGCAACGCTAATGGGGTGATGGGCGGCGCTCGAGGCTGGCCGCGATCGCCTCCCATTCGGTCCGCGTGTGGCATTCTCGTTCACCGGTGGTCCGACGGATCAGGCACTCTCGCGTGGCGCCGCCGCCACCGCCGGCACGGATATCATTGCCCATCTGCAGCTGAGCGGAATCGCCTGCTGCCCGGATGTCGCGGGGACTCGGCGGTAGCTGGGATCGCGTGGCGCCGGGGACACCGTATTGCGCGGTCGCTCCCGCTGCCCAGAACAGCGCCGCCAAGGCGACGGAACGGGAGCGCAATCTTCGGACGTCAGCCAATCTGGTCCTCCCGCAAGCCTCGATCTGCCCGCATCGAACTAGTTCCCCGCCGCGGGAGGCAAGTTAATCTTGACGCGAAGCTATCCGCGATTGTCCTATGCTGCATGGCAATGAAGCGCGCAATGGTCATCCGTCATGTCGACCACGAAGGCATCGCCGGGTATCGCGAGCCGATCGAGCGGGCCGGCTATCGCGTCGAGCGCGTCGCGGCGTGCGGGCCGTGCCTGGCGGGAGTCGATCCGCTCGGCCCCGACCTGCTGGTCGTGATGGGCGGCCCGATGGGCGTGTACCAGCGAACGGTGCATCCCTGGATCGCGACGGAGCTCCGGCTAATCGCGGCGCGCCTCGCCGCCGGGCTGCCGACGCTGGGCGTGTGCCTGGGAGCGCAGATGATCGCGGCGGCGCTGGGCGCGGACGTGCGGCCCGGGCCGGTGCAGGAGATCGGCTTCGCGCCGCTCACCCTGACGGCAGATGGCCTGCGTGGCCCGCTTGCCGCGCTGGACGGGGTGCCGGTGCTGCACTGGCATGGCGACACGTTCGACCTGCCGCCCGGCGCCAGGCTGCTCGCGCGCACGGCGCCCTACGCACAGGCGTTCGCGATCGGTGAACATGTGCTGGCGCTGCAGTTCCATGCGGAGATGGGCGACGACCCCCGGTTCGAGCAATGGCTGGCCAGCGACGCCGCCGATATCGCCAGGGCGGGGCTGAGCCCGGAGGCGCTGCGGCGCGAGCACCGGCGGCGTGGGCCGGCGGCGGTCAGGGCGGGGCAGGCGATGCTGGACGGGTGGCTCGCGGGGCTGGAGCGCCGGCAAGTCGCGGCGTGAACGGCGACCTGGGTTACCGCGCGGGGAAATGCCGGCGCGCGCCGGAACTCGACGCCGCGCCATCCTGTTGGGCGCGCTCCACAGGACGGAGATCAACCCATGCCGAAGCGTTTCGCCGCCACCAAAGGCGCGATTGAAAAGGGCCTTGCCCAGACCAGCCCCAAGTCCGGCGCCAAGCTGGTCGGCGAATGGGTCGCCGCGCTGGAAGAGACCGATCTGCCCGGCGCCAAGGGGCTGCACAACGACCTCGCGCGCCTGCAGAAGGAGCTGGAAAAGGACGAGCCGAGCGGCGACCGCGTCCAGAAGATCCTGGGCAAGCTGGGCCCGGCCACGACCAAGCTCGCCGACAAGGCGGAGGACGAGAAGGTGGCGGAGAAGGTCCGGCACCTGGGTCAGGCGCTGACGGAGTCGGGCGTCGAGGGTGACGAGGGCGAGGAGGAGTGACGGCCAACATGGCCCGCCGCGGCCCGCGAAGGGCGCCCTGCCCATGGGCGGGGCCACCCCCACGTTGGGGAGCGCGAGCAGGCGCGGGTCGATCGCGGGTTCATGCCGCCACACGTCCAGCCCCGCGCCCGCGAGCCGGCCCGCCTCCAGCGCCTCCACCAGCGCGTCCTCGTCCAGGATGCCGCCACGGCTGGCGTTGATGAGATAAACATGGGCGCGCAGCAGCCCGAGGCGACGACGGTCGAGCAGGTTCTCGCTATCCGCGTTGCGCGGGGTGTGCAGCGTCAGGATATCCACCCGGCCCAGCATGGCGTCGAGGTCCGCGTGCCAGGTCGCGCCCAGCTCCGCCTCCACCACCGCCGGCAGCCGGTGACGATTGTGATAGTGGATGGAAAGCCCGAACGCGCGGGCGCGGCGCGCCACCGCCTGGCCGATGCGCCCCATGCCGACGATGCCCAGCGCCTTGCCGCCGATCCGGTGGCCGAGCATCCCGCCCGGGCTCCAGCCGGTCCAAGCGCCCGAGCGGACCAGCTTCTCGCCCTCCGCCAGCCGGCGCGGGACCGACACGATCAGCGCCATGGTCATGTCGGCGGTATCCTCGGTCAGGACGCCCGGCGTGTTGGTGACGACGATGCCGCGCGCCCGCGCCGCGCGCAGGTCGATATGGTTCACGCCCGCGCCGAAATTGGCGATCAGCCGGAGCCGCGGGCCGGCGGCGGCGAGCACGCCCGCGTCGATCGCGTCGGTGACGGTCGGCACCAGCACGTCGCAGTCCGCGACCGCGTCGCGCAACCCCGCCATATCAAGCGGCCGATCGTCGCAGGGCAGCGTCGCGTCGAACAGCGTCGTCATCCGCTCGGTCGTCGCATCGGGCAGCTCGCGGGTGACAGCCACCTTGGGGTGCGGACAGCGGCGGGGGTCGGCCATGGCCGCAGGGCTTGGCGCAAGCGGCCGCCGCGCGTCAACGGTTGAAGCACGGCCCCGCGCCCGTCAAAGAAGGGAACGAGAGGAAACACCGATGCGCCTGTTCGTCGCCCTGATCTGCCTGGCCGTGCCTACCGCGCTCGCGGCGGCGGAAGGGCCGCGCAAGGCCCCGTACTGGGCGTCGATCACCGCCAGCCGCGCCCGCGCGCGCACGGGGCCGGCGCGCACCTATCCCGCCGCGTGGGAATACCGCCGCGCGGACCTGCCCGTGCGCGTCGTCCAGGTGTTCAAGGAATGGCGCAGGGTCGAGGATCCGGACGGCACAGGCGGCTGGATCCAGGGCAACCTGCTCAGTTCGACGCGCACGGCGATCGTGCGCGCGCCCACGCCGGTGCCGATGCTGGAGCAGGCGACGGCCGGCGCGTCGCTGAAATGGCGCGCGGCGCCGGGCGTGGTGGGGCGGATCAGCCAGTGCGGCAATGGCTGGTGCCGCTTCGACGTGAAGGGGCGCGCGGCGTTCGTCGAGGAAAGCGGCCTGTGGGGCGTCGATCCGGGCGAAACGCTGCCCTGACGTCGGCATAGTTCTGCGACACATCGGGCGTACCCGCTGAGTCGGAGATCGGCTCATGAGCACTGCCAGCATCGCCCTCAACCGCTTCGGCCTCGGCGCTCGGCCGGGGAACGTGGCCCCCGCCGATCCGAAGCGGTGGCTGCTCGACCAGATCGTGCGCTTCGACCCGCGTCCGCGCGGGCGGGGGGGGGCGGCCCCCCGCGCCGGGGGGGGGGCCCCGGGGGGGGGGGGGGGGCGCGCGGGGGGGGCGGCCCGCCGCCGGG
>CAXTWJ010000096.1:0-8783 GCA_964247925.1 uncultured Sphingomonas sp. | reverse complement strand
GGGGCATCGCGGAGCACAACTTCTTCCTCCTGCTCGGCTCGCTGGGGCTGGCCGCCCCGCATTTCGGCACGCGGCTGATCCCCGTCGGCACCGTCTATGACCCGTTCATCGCGCGCGGCCTCGATGCGCTGAACTACGCCTGCTACCAGGACGCGCGCTTCCTGCTGGTCGGCACCCCGTCGGGACTCACGCTGGCGGCGGAAGGCGGCGCGCACCAGTCGATCAACACGCCGCTGATCGGCATGGGCCAGCCGGGGCTGACCTGTTACGAGCCGGCCTATGCCGACGAGGTGGCGCTGCTGATGCGCCACGCCTTCGAGCACATCCAGGCCGATGACGGCGGCTCGGTCTATCTGCGCCTTTCGACGCGGCAGGTGCCGCAGGTCGCGCGCCCGGGCGATGGCTGGCGGACGGACGCGGTCGCGGGCGGCTATTGGCTGCGCGAGCCGGCACCGGGCAGCGACGCGGCGCTGGTGTTCGCGGGCGCGGTGGCGCCGGAGGTGCTGGCGGCGGCCGATGCGCTGGCGGACGACCTGCCCGGGCTGGGCGTGCTCAACGTGACGTCGGCCGACCTGCTGCATCGCGGCTGGTCGGCGCGGCGCGCCGCGCGCTGGGGTCAGGGCAGCACCGCGCCGTCGCACGTCGAGCGGCTGCTGTCGCGCCTGTCGCCACGCGCGGGGCTGGTCACGGTGATCGACGGATCGCCCGCCGCCCTGTCGTGGCTGGGCGGGGTGAGCGGGATGCGGGTCAGCCCCCTGGGCGTCGATCGCTTCGGCCAGACCGGCGACCTGCCCGACCTGTACCGGACATACCGTCTCGACGCGGAAGCGATCTTCGACGCGGCGGCGGAGCTGTTCCTGGACTAGAAGGGGTCGTCGCCCGCCAGCCAGCGCCGGCCCTTGTCCCGCAGCGCGTCCATTTCCGGCCCCCGCGTGCCCGGCAGATCGCGCTTCACGTCGAAGCCGAGCCCGGTCTGCAGATAGGCGAGATGGCGATAGCCGACGGGGAACGATCCGAGCAGCGCCGGGTCGAGCGTGAGCGTCGCGGCCGGCTCGACCGGCCTGATCCAGTCCAGCTCATAGACCGGCTGGCGCAGCCGCAGCAGCCAGCGGCCGTCCACCCGCTCCAGCGCGTCCCAGAACCGGCCCAGGCACGTCACGTCCGCCTCGACGCCCTCCACGGGCGCGCGCTGGATGATCTGCATCCGGGTCTCCGCCACCGCGCGGTCGCCTTTGCCGTCCACGGCCGTGCCGCCAAGCAGGTGATAGACGGTCAGCCCGCCCTCCCACGCCGCCCGGCTGCGCGCGATGAACTCGGCCGCGGGCGCCTGGAACCAGGTCGCCGCCATCCAGCCGCGCGGATGCCACAGCGTGGCGAATCGGTCCCACTCGCCGCCGTCGCGCCAGATCACCCATTGCTCGATCAGTTCACGGATGGCGGCGCGGTCGGCGGCTTGGAGCGTCATGGTCGCAGCCCTTCGCGCCATCGTGCGCCATCGACCAGCGGGCAACGGCGAGGCAGCGATGACCGGCAGGCATCGCCGTATCGCATCTGTCATCCTCCGGCTCCCGGGAGGGCCGGGTAGGCCCGGACCAGGAGCGGGAGAGGTCATGGTGGATACGCGAGCGGGGGCCGGCGCCAAGACCGTGCTGCCCAAGCCGGTCTTGATCGTGGGCGCGGGGCCGGCGGGGCTGGCGGCCGCGATCGAGCTGGGCAGCCGGTCGATCCCCTGCATCGTGATCGAACGCAACCCGCGCGCCGGCTATGCGCCGCGCGCGAAGACGACCAATGTCCGCACCCGCACGCACCTGCGGCGCTGGGGGATCGCCGGCAAGCTGGCGGCGGCCGCGCCGTTCGGGGTCGATTACCCCAGCCACGTGCATTTCGTGACGCGCCTGGGCGGCCCGGCGCTGCACCGCTTCGACGACGCGCTGTTCTGCAAGCCGGAACGCGACGATCGATACCCGGAGCATTCGCAATGGGTGCCGCAGTACAAGCTGGAAGCGGTGCTGATGGAGCACGCCCGCTCGCTGCCCGGCGTGGAGCTCCAGTTCGGGCGAGAGTTCGCCGGCCTGGAACAGGACGACGGCGGCGTGCGCGCGACCGTGCGTGTCATCGACACCGGCCACGAGCAGGCGATCGAGGCCAGCTACGTCATCGGCGCGGACGGCGCGCGCAGCGGCGTGCGCGACGCGATCGGCGCGACGATGAAGGGCACCTATGGCCTGTCGCGCAACTACAACACGATCTTCGAGGCGCCGGGCCTCGCCGAGGCGCATCCCCACGGCCCCGGGATCATGTTCATCCAGCTCAACCGTGATGCGCCGGGGCTGATCGGGCCGATGGACGAAGGCGACAAATGGTATTTCATGCCCACCGCGCTGCCGGCGGGCGCCAAGCTGAGCGACGAGGAGGTGCTGGGCATGATCCGGCGCTCCACCGGCATCGACCTGCCGTATCGCATCCTGTCGTCGGACGAGTGGGTCGCGAGCCGGCTGCTCGCCGACCGCTACAGCGACGGCCGCGTGTTCCTGGTCGGCGACGCCTGCCACCTCCACCCGCCGTTCGGGGGCTATGGCATGAACATGGGGGTGGCGGACTCGGTCGATCTGGGGTGGAAGATGGCCGCTGTGCTGCAGGGCTGGGGCGCGCCGGCGCTGCTCGACAGCTACGAGGCGGAGCGGCGGCCGGCGCACGAGTTCGTGATGGACGAGGCGGAGCGCAACCACGCGGCGTCGCCCAACCTGCTGCTGCGCGAAGGACTGGAAGATGACACGCCCGAAGGCGAGGCGGCGCGCGCCGAGGCGGCGATAGCGATCAAGGAGAGCAAGGCGGCGGAGTTCTACGGGCTCGGCGTCGTGCTGGGGCTCTGTTATCACGACTCGCCGGTGATCGTGGACGACGGTACGCCAGCGGCCCCGCCATCGCGCGACTATACGCCGTGCGCCGCGCCCGGCTGCCTCGCCCCGCACGCCTGGCTGACGGACGGGCGCTCGCTTTATGACCTGTTCGGCACGGGCATGACGCTGCTGGTCATGGGCAATGAGGACGACGCGGTCGCGTCCGCGCGGCGGGAAGCGGAAGCCGATGGCGTGCCGCTGACCGTGCTGAAGCTCGACGACCCGCGTCTGCCGGGCCTGTACGGCGCGCCGCTCGCGCTGATCCGCCCGGACCAGGTGGTCGCCTGGCGGGGCGGGGCGTGGCGGGACGGCGTGCTCGCCGTCGTCACCGGCCGCGCGCGCGTGGCCGTCGCGGCGCGCGAGCCGGTCGGCGAAGCCGCCTGACATGGCGATCGATCTCTACAGCCACTTCATCACGCCCGATTACCTCCAGGCGCTGCAGGCGCGGTACAAGGATGCGGGCCTCGCCAAGCGGCTGGGCGAGATCCGCGCGCTGTGGGATATCGAGGCGCGCGGCCGCGTGCTGCAAGGGTTCCCCGACGTGCGGCAGGTCATCACGCCCGGCCTCCCCGGCCCCGAGCAGCTCGCCGGGCCGGAGGACTCGCCCGAGCTGGCGCGGCTGGCGAACGATGGGCTGGCCGCGACGGTTCGGGATCACCCCGACCTGTTCGCCGGCTTCGTCGCCGCGCTGCCGCTCAACAACATCCCCGCGGCGTGTCGCGAGATGGACCGCGCGATCGGCGAGCTGGGCGCGCGCGGGATTGAGATCAAGACCAACATCAACGGCCGCGCGCTGGACGACCCCGAGTTCCTGCCGCTGTTCCAGCACGCGGTCGAGCATCACGACGTGACGATCTGGATGCACCCCGTGCGCCCCGCCGGCTTCACCGACTACGCCGCCGAGCCGAAGTCGCGCTACGAGATCTGGCAGGTGATGGGCTGGCCGTACGAGACCACCGCCGCGATGGCGCGGATCGTCTTCTCCGGCCTGTTCGACCGCCTGCCCACGATGCGCATCCTGACGCACCATTGCGGCGGGATGCTGCCCTTCTTCGCCGGCCGCGCGGAGACGCTGTGGGCGCAACTCGGCAGTCGGACCACCGACGAGGATTATACGCAGGTGCTGGCGGGGCTCCAGCGCCCGTTCATGGACTATTTCCGGATGTTCTATGGCGACACGGTGCTGGGCGGCTCGGTGGCGGCGCTGCGCTGCGGGCTCGACTTCTTCGGGCCCGAGCGCGTCGTGTTCGCGAGCGACGCGCCATTCGACCCGGAGGGCGGGCCCATGTTCATCCGCGACGGCCTGGCCTCGATCGACGCGGCCGGCCTGGCCGACGCCGACCGCCACGCGCTGCTGGAGGGCAATGCGCGGCGGCTGCTGAAGCTCTAGCGCGATCCGAACCGGGCCTTGGCCGCGTCGGTGACGGGCATGAACAGGCTGACGATCGTCCCTTCGGGATCGCGGAACTGGACCGAGCGGTCGCCTCAGGGCAGCAGCTTGGGCTCGTGCACCAGCTCGGCGCGCCCGTGCGGCCGGGCGAACGCGGCATCGACGTCGTCGACCATGAACTCCAGGATCGCCGTGCGGTTCGCGCCCGGCTCGGCGCTGCCGTCGCGGAACGCCGCCACCGTGTCGGCGCCGCCGATCGCGAGCGTCGCGGCGGGCGTGATGGTCTCGGCGAATTGTGGGCCGAGCCATTCGGCCGCCTGCCCGGTCACCAGCTCGTAGAAGGCGACCATCGCCCCGATGTCGGCGGCGATCAGGCGGGTGAAGGCGAACTGCCTGGCTGTGATCCCGTGACACGCGCCGCGTGCTGATCGCATGGTGCGAGCTGCGCGGGGGCTTTCGCCGGTTCCGCACCGACCGCATGGAGGCGGTCGAGCTGCTCGCCCGGCCGATCGGCGCAGGCCGCGCGTCGGTCTTGCGGCGCTAGGATGCGTGGCGACGGGCCGAACTGGCCGCGCTCAGTACATCGCGCCCGGCCAGTCGAGCACCGCCGTCCGGATCGCCGGCAGCGCCGCCGCCGCCGCGAGCAGCGCCGTGACGCGGGGGCGATCGGCCCAGAACCGCTCGGCGCCGACATTGCGCATCCGCAGCAGCTCCAGCGCCCAGAACAGGTCCGCCATCGTCGGCTCGGTCCCGAACAGCCACGGGCCGGCACCCTCCGCCAGCAGGCGGTCGAGTTGCGCCACCGCCGCTTCCGCCTTGGCGTACGCCGTCGTCATGACGTCGGGGGCGAACAACCGCTCGGCCGCCGACAGTTCCTTGGCCCGCTTGGCGGTATAGGCGGCGACCAGCACCGGGTCGTCCGCATGCTCCGCCAGCAACGCATCGCACCAGCCCACCTTGCGCCGCGAGAAGGCCGCCATCGCCTCGGCGTCGGGCGCGGCGCCGTCGCGGGCGCGCCCCATCAGCATCTGGTAATTGGGCAACGAGTCCACGACCGCGAGCTCGGCATCGATCGCCGTCGCCAGCGCGGCCGGGCGCAGCCGCTCCGGTGAGGGCGCGAGATCGTCGAGCGCCAGGCAGATGCGCTTCGAATCCACCAGCACCGCGTCGACCTGCCAGTCGATCAGCGTCGGCACCACGACGCCGTCGCAGCCGGTGACGCTGGCGGCGGTATCGCCCTCGTGCAGGTCCGCCAGCCGCCCGCCCAGCGCCCGGCAGCCGATCATCCGCAGCCGCACGTAACCGGGCCGGTAGCTGTCGCCCGCGAACAGGCTCAGCTCGCGGCTGGCATAGGGCAGCCCGTGATGCGCCAGCACGACGCGCACCTTCTGCGAGCAGATCGAATTGGGCGCGTGGAACAGCTCGAAACGCGTCTGCTCGCGAGTCCCGCCCAGTTCCGCCCGCGCCGCGTCCGCCGCCTCGGCCAGCATCAGAACGGGTCCCGCGCCGGTCCCGCGGTGACGGTGGTCAACCGTACCCCGGCGAAGTCCTCGCGCGCGGGATGGCCCGCTCGGCCCCAGCCCGAACCCTCGACGCCGCCGACGGGCAGCGCCGCCTCCGACCCCCTCGTCGCGCCAGCGTCGATCGGCGGCCCGGTGATCGCCGAGGGATCGGTCGGGTCGCCCGCCCTGAGCCGGCCGAGCGTGGCGAGGAACTCGTGATACATCATGCGGTCGGCATGGACCCTGCGCGTGTTCATGCACACCCGTCCCGTGGTTCAGCCGCCTTCCTAGGTCCGCCGATCCGGGGCGACAAGCGCGATGCGATGCCAGGAGAGCCCCGATGATGCCAGTGTGGGGCCTATCCCGCCTGCTGCTCGACGCCGGCGCCATGGCGTCATGGCCGGTGGAGGTCACGACGGCGCGGCGCCGCTGGTCGCGATCCCGACCACGGTGGGTCAGCACGCGCCCGAATATCCTGGCGGAGCGGGCCGGCGTGACCCGCCCCGGCAGGGCCGGGCCGGTCGCCCGACTGTCCCGCTAGGCCGCCACGCCGCGCGCGCCATCTCCCCGCGCCAGCGCGTAATTGCCCGCCGCCTTGCGCATCTGGTCGCACAGATGCTCCGCCATGGGGGTGAGCGGCAGGCCGTGGCGCCGGACGATGCAGATCGGCGCGCTCAGCATCGGCTCGTCCAGCTCCAGCGCCACGATCGTGCCCTCGGTCATCGGCGTTTCCAGCCATTGCTGCGGCAGGATGGTGAGCAGGTCGGAGTTGGCGACGGTCAGCACCGTCACCAGCGCGGAGCGGGCGTGGACGACGATGGTGGGCGCGGGCAGGCCGCGCTTCTCGAACTCGACGTCGAAATCGCCTTCCGTGTTCCGGAGCGACAGGGTGGGGCGAACCCAGCGCGCCTCGCCCAGCTCCGCTAGGCTGCGCGCGCCGGACAGGGGGTGCCCCTTGCGCGCCAGCACGCGGCGGTGATTGTCGAACAGCTTCTCCACCTGGAACTGTGGCGGCGCGGCCGCGCGGTCGAGCGGACCGATCCAGAAATCGACGGTGCCGTTGTCCAGGTCCGCCTCGATCGGCTGGAACAGGCTTTCGGACACCTTGAGCACGCCGTCGGGATAGCGGCGGCGGAACGCGGCGGTCGCGACCGGCATGATCGCCAGGCACGACGCGGTGGACAGCGCCACCGACACCTCGCCCGCATTGCCGCCGTTCAGCTGCGCGATCTCCTCGCGCGCGCGGCGCAGCTCCGCGTCGAAGAAGCGCAGGCGCCTCAAGAAGATCTCGCCCGTCGCGGTCAGCTTGACGCCCTTGGCGTGGCGCTCGAACAGCGACACGCCCATCTCGCGCTCCAGCTCACGGATCGAGCGGGTGATGGCGGGCTGCGCGATGTTGAGATGGCGGCCGGCCGCCCGCAGGCTGCCGAACTCGGCGACCGCGAGCACGTCGCGGAAATGGCTGAGCTTCACGGCTCCTCTCCCGATGCTTTGCAAGCATCAGTAGAGCGGACGTGCCCCCGCCGCAACATCGCTCAGGCGTGGGCGGGCTCCGGCTCGCTCGCGACGAACGGATCGGCATCCTTCTCGTAATTATGGACGAAGTCGTGCGGCACCGCGGGTCCCCAGGACGCGAGGCTGTCCTCCATCTCGTAGTTGGTCGGCGTCCACAGGCTGTAGTCGTCGATATGGTCCATGTCGGAGAAATACTCGAACCACGATCCCCAGGGGTCCTGGATGTAGTGAAAGAAGTTGGACCCGATGGTGTGGCGGCCAAAGCCCCAGTCGCCGCGCCGGCTCTTGTCCAGCAGCGCGCGTCCGCCGCGCCCGACCTCGTCCGGGTCGCCGACCTGGAAGGAGGCGTGGTGGAAACCGACGCCGGGTGACTTCGCGAAGGCGACGACGTGGTGGTCGCTGTCCTTCTTCGCGCAGGTAAAGGCGATGATGTCCTGCGCGCGGTCGGCCAGCCCCATGCCCAGCGCGCCTTCCATGAAGGCGACGCTCTCCGGCACGTCGGGACTGAACACCAGGATGTGCCCGAGCCGCAGCGGCTTGGCCGGCGCATAGGCGGACTGCGGCAGCACGGCGGAGCGGCGCTTCCTCACCACGCGGCCGGGCGCGTTCACCTCCCACGCCTGCTCGGCCGCGATCAGCTCGGGGTCGGCCGCGCGCTCGGACAGGTGGATCAGCATCCCGTGCGGGTCCTCGATCCACAGCCCGTTGTCCTCGAACCCCTCCGGCGCCCCGACCACGGTGCCGCCCTGCGCCGGCACGGCGGCGGCGATGCCGTCCAGGTCGTCGGCGCGCAACGAGATGTGGTGCAGCCGCTTCTTCGGATAGCCGCCCATCAGCACGATCGAGTCCCGGTCCTGCCCCGCGCAGCGCAGCCTTGCCACATCGTCCTCCACCGCCGCGACCAGCCCGGCATCGGTGTAGAACTGGACCCCCGGCGCGATGTCCGGCACCTCCAGCGTGAACGACAGCGCACCCAACACGGCCATCTCAACTCTCCTCTTCGCCCGCCCCGTCGGGGTCGGAAGCCATGTGCGCGACGCCCGCGTCGAGGATCAGCGACACCGTCGCCAGCTCCTCCTCGTCGCGGGGCGCGTAGATCAGCGTATAGGTGGCGGGCAGCCCCAGCCGCCGTCCCGCCAGCGCGTGCCGTTCGCCCCAGCCCGCCGCGATGACGCTTGCCGTGTCACGCGGGCTCAGGACGACGTGCATCGACCCGTCGGACGGATGAACGTGGCCGACCTCCCCGTGCGCCGCGCGCGCGTCGGCGTGGTGGCGACAGTTGGGCGCGAGCGTCACCGCCTCGTGCCGCTTTTCATAATGGCTGAGTGCCATGCCGAGCCGCGCGGGTTCGGCGGCGGCGCGATCGCGGAACAGGCGGAGGAGCCGCTGGATCAGCGGCGCGGGCGCGTGCTCGGTCAGTTGTCGGTGCGGCACCGGGTGTGGCGCGACCCGGGGCCGCCCCCCGCGGCGGGTCGG